>CBDTXT010000441.1:0-2878 GCA_965364465.1 uncultured Chromatiaceae bacterium | reverse complement strand
AGCAGCGTGCAGACCAGGGCCAGGGAGCACGCGGCCCGTGCGCGACCGATCCAGACGGACCGCGCCCTGTGCAACCAGGTACGGTGACGTTCCTGCTTCAAGATCCCCGTGTCTTCGCTGCGACCGATCAGAACCGATAAACGAGCACTATGATCACCACTGCCAGTACCGTCAACCAGCCCAGCCAGTCGACCCAGCGATGCAGCCGGGTCTCCATGCGCTCGCCGCCCCAGGCCATCAGCAACGCGACCAGATAGAAGCGCAGCCCGCGGCCGACGAGCGAGGCGAGCACGAACGGCAGAAAGGCCATGCCCAGCACACCGGCGGTGATCGTGAACACCTTGTACGGGATCGGCGAAAACCCGGCGGCAAAGATCGCGACGAATCCCCAGGTGTCGAACCATTGCTGGGCCTGCGCAAACGCTGTCGCGTAACGGCCGTCCTCGATCCAGGGGGCCACCAGGTCGAACGCGAACATGCCGATCAGGTAGCCGAACATGCCGCCGAGCACCGACGTGATCGTGGTCAGGGTCGCGAATCCGAGCGCGCGGCGCGGCTGCGCCATGCTCATCGGGGCGAGCATCACGTCTGGCGGTATCGGAAAAAACGACGACTCGGCGAAGCTCAGACCACCGAGATACCAGGGTGCCCGCGGGTGCCGGGCCCAGCGCATCGCGCGTGCGTAGAGTGGCGAAAAGATCTTCATTCAGCAGACGCCGCCGAGCAGCGGCACGAACACCACCGGTTCGAGCATCTCGTGCCGGTAGCCCTCCGGCGTCCGCGTCACCCTTACCAGCGCCTGCTCGTCGCCCCGCCCGATCGGCAGCACCATCACGCCGCCGGGTCGCAGCTGCTCGACCAGCGACAACGGAATGCCCTCGGGCGCGGCGGTGACGATGATGCCGTCGAACGGGCCGTACTCGGGCAGACCCATGCCACCGTCCGTGTGCTTGGTCAGCACGTTGCGGATGTTCAGTATCCGGAAACGCGTGCGTGCCTGGTCGAGCAACGCCTTGACGCGCTCGGCGGTATAGACGCGGCGCACCAGCGGCGCCAGCACCGCGGTCTGGTAGCCGGAACCGGTGCCGACCTCGAGCACGTTCTCGAGCGGGCCGCCTGCCAGCAGGAACTCGGTCATGCGCGCGACCACATAGGGCTGCGAAATGGTCTGTCCGTTGCCGATCGGCAATGCGGTCTCCTCGTAGGCGCGGCTCGCCAGCGCTTCGTCGACGAAAAGGTGCCGCGGCGTGTTGCGCATCTGTTCGAGCACCCGCCGGTCCCGAATGCCCGCGTCGCGCAGGCGCTGGATCAGGCGCTCGCGCGTGCGCAGCGATGTCATCCCGATGCCCAGGTGCTGCGGCGTCATCGCTATGCCCCCAACCATTCCGCGAGCGCGGGCAGCGCCTGGTGGCGCGTCAGATCGACCTGCAGCGGCGTGACCGAGACGAAGCCGTTGCGCACCGCGTGGAAATCGGTACCCGGTCCCGCGTCCTGTTCCGCGCCGGCCGGACCGACCCAGTAGATGGGTCGTCCCCGCGGGTCCTCGGCCTTGACCACCGGCTCCGCCTTGTGGCGGTGTCCGAGCCGGGTCGCCAGCAACCCCTGCAGCTCGTCGTATGGCAGATCGGGCACGTTGACGTTCAGGATCGAGTCGGCCGCCAGCGGCTGCTCGCACAGGCGCGTGACCAGTTCGGCGGCGACGCGCGCGGCGGTGTCGAAGAAGCGCGGCGTATGCGAGGCGAGCGAGACGGCCATCGCCGGGTAACCGAGGAAACGCCCCTCGGTCGCGGCCGCGACGGTGCCGGAATAGATCACGTCGTCACCCATGTTGGCGCCGGCGTTGATGCCGGAGACCACCATATCGGGTTCCTGGGTGAGCAGGCCCGTGATCGCCAGATGCACACAGTCGGTCGGCGTGCCCTCGACCCGGATGAAGCCGTCTTCGGTGCGGCTGGCGCGGATCGGCTGTTCCAGCGTCAGCGAGTTGCTCGCGCCGCTACGATCGCGGTCCGGGGCGACCACGACCGCCTCGGCGATGGCCGATATCACGCCGTGCAGCGTCCTGAGACCCGGGGCCTGGTAACCGTCGTCATTGCTCAGCAGTATTCGCATGCGCATCCGGGTGCTGACCGCCCGTCACCGCGGGTCGACTCGAAGGCCGCAGATCATACCTCAATCCCCGGCTTGAACTGAACCGCACAAGCGGCTTCAATCGGTCAGATGGACAATCCGGAAAACAAGAGGGGCGACGACGAGGACGCGTTCCGCGAGGCGATGCAGGACGTCGAGCGCCTCGACGGCCAGCGTGCAGCCCCCTATCGGAAGCGACGTCGGCCGGAACCGCTCAACCTGCCGGTCGGTGACGAGCAGGACGACGGGTTCGCCGACCTGGCGATCGAGACCGGCGAGTTCCTCGAGTTTCGCCGGCCCGGGATACAGAACCGGGTCTTCCGCGACCTGCAGCGTGGCGTGATCGAGGCGAAGGCGACCCTGGACCTGCACGGGCTGCGGGTACACGAGGCGCGGCCGGCACTGGCGCGCTTCCTCGCCCAAAGCCTCGCCACCGGACGGCGCTGTGTCCGCATCGTTCACGGCAAGGGACGCCGCTCGAACGCCGAGCAGCCGGTTTTGAAACAGAAGACCAATCAGTGGCTGCGACAACGCGACGAGGTGCTGGCATTCGTCACCGCGCCACGCTGGGACGGCGGCACCGGCGCGGTCTACGTGCTGCTGTCGGGCAAGTACCGGCAGCACGTCTGAGTAGTAAGGTCGGGTTGTGCCCGACAGCGCTTCCTGCAAGCGCCCTACCATCTGACCATCCTCTGGCGGGTCGGGCTGCCTCCGACCGCTGCCGGCCATGGACAGCGAAGCGATGGCC
>CBDTXT010000440.1:0-2893 GCA_965364465.1 uncultured Chromatiaceae bacterium | reverse complement strand
CTCTCACTCTCCATCATTAAACTGGGATCACGCACTCCGCCGTCGCTATCGCCAATAAAGACCCGGCCTGGCGTCGCGGTCAGGCGTCGACCGACGTCTGGCAGCCGGCCGAATCCGCCCTTTCCCCCGGGCTGTCCTCAATTGCTTGGACCCGGCGCAGGGTTTCGTACGAGCGCTGGAGTATAACCCACAAGATCATGAAGCCCCTAGCGAAGCGGATTCGCGCTAGACGCGCAGCGTCAGGCCGTCGGCGAGCGAGAGCCGGTAGGCGCGATAGCTCGGGATGCCACCCACCAGAATGCCGGCAAGCAAGATCGTGCCCATCAGGGCCCACTCGCGGTGCGACGGCATGCCGATCGCGATGGAAATCCCGAAGCGGGCCTCGACGATCGGCTGGCCGAGTAGCAGCAAGGGGTACAAAAGCGTGATCCCGAGCGACACCCCGGCCAGCGTCAGCACGCCCGCCTCCCCGATGATCAGAGCGAACACCTGTGCGGGGCGCGCCCCGACAGAGCGCAGTATCGCCATCTCGCGGCGCCGCTCGTTGAGCCCGGTCAGCAGTGCCGTCAGCATCCCGAACAGACCGACCACGACCACGAACACGGAAATGATCAGCAGCGCGTTCTCGGCAATGCCGATCAGGTCCCAGAGCTGGCTGAGCGCGACCCCGGGAAGGGCCGCAGTCAGTGCCTCCTTCGGGTAGTCGTTGACGTAGCGTTGCACCCGGAAGGTCGCGGTCTTCGACTTGAGCCCGATCAGTGCGGCGGTAATGGCCTTGGGCTCCAGATCCATGGTCCGTGCCTGATCGGCAGAGATCGACACCCCGGGCAGCGGCGCCCCGCGTTGCCAGTCGATATGTATCGCCTCGATGGCCTCGAGACCGACGTGCACGGTGCGATCGACCGGCGTCCCGGTGCGTTCCAGCACACCGACGATACGGAAGGGTTTGTCCTGGTGCCGGGCAAAGCTGACGTCGCTCGCTCCATGCGCGATCACGACCGGATCGCCGAGCCGGTAGCCCAGAGACTCGGCCACCTCCGCCCCCAGTACCGCGTCGTAGAGGTCGTCGAAAGGTCGTCCCTCGGCGAATTCCAGACCCCGACCACGGGCGAAGCGGTAGTTCTCGAAGTACCCCGCGGTCGTGCCGAGCACGCGGTAGCCGCGATGCGAATCGCCCAGCGCCAGCGGGACCGCCCAGGCCACCGCCGGATGCCGGGCTATTTCCTGGTAACTGGCCCATGACATATTGTTGGTCGCGTCGCCGATACGGAACACGGCGTACAGCAGCAGTTGCACTGGCCCGCTGCGCGCGCCGATGATCAGATCGGTGCCCGAGACGGTATTCGCGAAACTCGCGCGTGTCTCGGTGCGCAGGCGTTCGACGCCGATCAGCAGCGCGACGCTGAGTGCGATCGACAGCACCGTGAGCGCCACGGTGGATCGCCGATTGAGCAGGCTTTTCCATGCCAGTGCGAAGATCGGCATGGTCAGCCGGCCGCGCTGCCGAGGCGCGGCGCCCGGTTGATCGCGGCCAGGTCGATGGCCCGATCGAACAATGGCTGCAGCGACGCGTCGTGGCTGACGAACACCAGTGTCGAGCCGGCTGCACGGCACTCCCGGAACAGCAGCTTGATGAACGACTCCCGCCGGTTCGCATCCAGTGCGGATGTCGGCTCGTCTGCGACCAGCAGTTCCGGGGAGCCCATCAGCGCCCGGGCCGCGGCGACCCGCTGCTGCTGGCCGACGCTGAGCGTGGTTACCGGGCGATCGAGGAGATCGCGATCTGCAATGTCGAGGTGTCCGAGCAGGCGGAGCGCCTCGCCCTCGAGGCTCGCCGTTCGTGCCAGCGCGCGGGTCCTGCGTGTCGACGAAAAACGGCATGGCAGCAACACGTTCTCGACCATCGAGAGGTATGGGATCAGGTTGAACATCTGGAATATGTAGCCGATGTGATCGGCGCGGAAATGATCGCGTCGGACCGCGCTCAACTGTGCGAGGTTTCTGCCGAGTACCCGGACCGAACCACCCCCCGGTGTGGCCACGCCGGCCAACAGGCTGAGCAGCGTACTCTTTCCGCTGCCGCTCGGCCCCGCGATGAACAGGTGTTCGCCCCGCTCGATGCGGAGTTGCTCCAGCGCGAGCACGATCGGGCCCGCAGCGTGCCAGCGAAACGCGAGATCGCTGATGTCGATGACCGGATCACGGTCTTGCGCCGGAACTTCGGGCTGGGTCATGGCCACTGTGTGTCCAGGCGCGCCGCAAGGCGGCTCAAAACCTGATCACCGGATTGTCGGCCGTCAGCGTGGCGGCGCCCTGCCGCGCGTGCCATATGAACTGGGCCTGGATGCGTTCGACGGCCGGAAAGTCCTGAAACAACTGGACGCTCAGGCTTTCGACTCGCCCCGGTTCGGCGCACTCGAAATGATAGTCGGCCCTGATGTCCGCATGGCCCGCTTGCACGCGGCCGGGTGGCGTCCCGGTTGGTGCGGCGTGCTCCGCAGCCGTAGCGTCCGATCGCGCGTCCGGCGTGGCGGGGCTGATCAAGGGCGCTTCGACGGAGGCGCCGTGCAGCCGGCAGCCGGCGGCTGGCGAGAACCGAAACAGCCGCTCGCCGTCTTCGAGGACCGTCAGCGTCTTCGCAAGTGCGCGCGTTTCGGCCTTTGTCGACGCCGCATGCTCGAAGCCAACCAGGCTGGCGGCCGGGCCGGTCAGCTCGAGATAAAGCGCCTCGCCCTCGGCCACCAGGTCGAGATGGCCGACGCCGTGATGGTGGGCGCCGTGCTCGCGTCGTGCGCTGGCCTCCCCGGCGGTGCAGGGCGGGACGGCCAGCAGGCCGAGAAGCGCGCCGATGGCTATCGGCAGCCGCGGTGCTGCGCAGGTCGAGCCGACTGCG
>CBDTXT010000439.1:0-2894 GCA_965364465.1 uncultured Chromatiaceae bacterium | reverse complement strand
CCGAACCCCGCCGACCTGCCGGACCTGGCGCTGGGCATCGCCGATCTACGAATCAACCAGGCCGAACTCGGACGCCTGAATCTGATCGCTGAGCACGCACCGGAAGGCCTGCGGCTCACCGAACTCAGCCTGCACGATGGCCAGGTGGAACTCGAGGGCCATGGCAGCTGGTCGAGCGCCGGGGGCAGATTCAGCACCCATGTGCAAGGCGAGGCCACTACCGGGGGACTCGGGGACCTGCTCGTGGGCCTGGGCTATTCGCGGCAGGTCGAAGGTGCCGAGGGCGACTTCCGTTTTGACCTGAGCTGGCCAGGCAACCCGATGCAGGGACGCCCGGCCACGCTGCAGGGAACACTCGGGCTGGACATCGGCGCGGGGCGGCTGGTCGAACTCGATCCCGGCGTAACGCGGGTGGTCGGCCTGCTCAATCTGAACGCGCTGACACGGCGACTCAGACTGGATTTTCGCGATGTCTACAAAAAGGGCTATAGCTTTGACCGGATTTCCGGCAACTTCAGGTTCGATACCGGCAAGGCGCGCACCGAGGACCTGAGCGTGCTGGGCCCGACCGGCAGCATCGATCTGCTTGGCTCGGCGGACCTGATCGAGGGCACGCTCGCGCAACAGGTGACCGTGACACCGAAACTCGATGCCACGCTGCCAATCGCCGGCGCGCTCGCCGGGGGCCCGGTGGCCGGCGTCGCGGTGCTGATGGCACAGCAGGTACTCACCAAGCAGGTCGACGAGATCACCCGTTTCGAGTACGAGGTGAATGGCCCATGGGAAAGCCCCGATATCGTGCAATTGGACACCGGCGGCACCTTGTCGAAGATTTACAAACAGATGAAGCGCGTCGCCGGGCCGACGCCATCGGTCGATGGCGGCATCGGCGTGCCGACACCCAACGCTCCAGCGGAAGATTCGACGGCCAAGACCGCGTCGGCCTCGCCCCCGGATGAGCGCGAGGCGGTCGCGCCCCCGACGAACGCGGGCGATGCGGCGCGGGATGCGGGATCGAAAATGCCGAGACCGTTGCGTGGCCTGATGGACCTGCTGGAGAAAGGTGAGCCACATGGCGCCGATCTTCCCGGCGAGGTCGATTGAGTGGCACCGGCAGAAATACCATCGATACTGACCCCCTTTTCCCGCTGCGATAACCCTTTGCCCGCGGCGGCGCAGGCATTAGAGTTCAAATTGGAAGATTTCGTAACGAGCCATGAGTAATTCGAAAAAGAAAGTAGCTGCGATACAGCTGGCCTCCGGCAGCAATGTGAGCGCCAACCTGCTGGAGACGGAACGCCTGACAGAGGCCGCTGCCAAGCAGGGTGCCCAACTGGTCGTGCTGCCGGAGAACTTCGCGTTCATGGGGCGCAGGTGCAGTGACGCGAATGCGCTCCGCGAAGAACCAGGCGACGGCCCTTTGCAGGCCTTCCTGTCGCAGCTGGCGCGTCGCCTGGGTGTCTGGATCGTGGGCGGCACCGTGCCGCTGGAGGCGGAACACGCCGCGAAGTGGCGCGCCGCCTGCACCGTGTACGACGAGCGTGGCAGGCAGGTTGCGCGCTATGACAAGCTGCATCTGTTCGACGTCAACCTGATCGAAAGCAACGAGCAGTTCGTCGAATCGGAGAACATCGAGCCCGGCGAGCATGTGGTGGTGATCGACAGTCCGGTCGGTCGACTCGGGATATCCGTCTGCTACGATCTGCGCTTTCCGGAGCTGTATCGCGCGATGATCGACCGGGGCGTCGAAGTAATCGCGCTGCCCGCAGCGTTCACCGCGATTACCGGGCGGGCGCACTGGGAGACTCTGGTGCGGGCGCGAGCGATAGAGAACCTCTGCTACGTGATCGCGGCAGCGCAGGGCGGCTTCCATGTGGCTAGCCGCGAGACCTATGGTCACAGCATGATCGTGGACCCCTGGGGCACCCGACTCGCGCTGCGCGAGCGCGGCAACGGTTGCGTCGTCGCAGAGATCGATCACGACTTCCAAAACACCACCAGGCGCAACTTTCCCTGCCTGGATCACCGACGGCTGCATTGCCGCTGACGCCGGTGCGCCAACCCCGGCGCCACCGGACAGGAGTATCCATCGATGACCCAAAGTATCGCCATTGCTCGTCAAACGCTGCTCGACACGCCAGGTCTGAGCGAATCGCAGCTCGGCCAGGTCATGGATCGCCTGCTCAGCCGCCAGGTCGATGCCGCAGACATCTTTTTCCAGTATGGCCGCCTGGAATCCTGGGTGTTGGAGGACGGCATCATCAAGGAAGGCAATCACAGCATCGAGCAGGGCGCAGGGCTGCGCGCGATCAGCGGTGACAAGACCGGCTTCGCCTACACCGACAGTCTCGAACTCCCGCGACTGCTCGATGCGGCGGGCGCAGCGCGCGCGATCGCCCGCTCGGGGCAACACGCCAGCCAGGCCATGAGTCAAGGGCCGGCGACGCCGGCGTTGTATGCCCCGCTCAACCCGCTCGAGTCGCTGGACGAGACCCAAAAGATCGAGCTCATGCGCCGCGCCGATGAGACAGCCCGCGCCGCCGACCCACGTGTGCAGCAGGTCATCGTCAGCCTGGTGGCCGCCCATGACGTGATCCTTGTTATGGACAACGCGGGCCAGATCAGCGGCGACGTGCGGCCGCTGGTCCGGATGAGCGTGCAGGTGATCGTGGAACAGGACGGCCGCCGCGAGCAGGGCAGCGCCGGCGGGGGCGCGCGTCAGGCGCTCGATTTCTTCCTCCAGGAGGAACGCGCGCTCGGCTATGCATGCGAGGCGGTGCGCCAGGCGCTGGTCAACCTGGAGGCGGTTGCCGCGCCGGCCGGGATGCTGCCGGTGGTGCTCGGGCCGGGTTGGCCCGGGGTGCTGCTGCATGAGGCGGTCGGACACGGCCTGG
>CBDTXT010000438.1:0-2900 GCA_965364465.1 uncultured Chromatiaceae bacterium | reverse complement strand
GACGCGCGTCAAGGTGGTCAAGAACAAGGTGGCGCCCCCGTTTCGCGAGGCGGAGTTCGAGATCCTGTACGGCAGCGGCATCAACCGCAAGGGTACCTCGGCATTCGCCGGGCGGATCGGCGAGCAGGTAGCATCACCGCTGTGCACCGTGGTCGACGACGGCACACTGCCGGGCCGTCGCGGCTCGCTGACGATCGACGACGAAGGCACGCCCTCGGCTTACAACGTGCTGATCGAAAATGGCATTCTGAAGAGCTACATGCAAGACAGGATGAACGCGCGGCTGATGGGCGTCGAACCGACCGGCAACGGCCGGCGCGAGTCCTACGCCCACCTGCCCATGCCGCGCATGACCAACACCTATATGTTGGCCGGCCAGCACAAGCCCGAAGAGATCATCAGCTCCGTCAAGCATGGCCTATACGCAGTCAACTTCGGCGGCGGCCAGGTGGACATCACCTCGGGCAAGTTCGTGTTCTCGGCCAACGAGGCCTACCTGATCGAAGACGGCAAGGTGACCAGACCGGTCAAAGGTGCGACGCTGATCGGTAACGGTCCGGAGGTCATGACACAGATCAGCATGGTCGGCGACGACCTCGCGCTCGACACAGGTGTCGGCACCTGTGGCAAGGAGGGACAGAGTGTCCCGGTCGGCGTTGGCCAGCCGACGCTGAAGATCGATCAACTCACCATTGGCGGGACCGCCGCCTGAGCACTGCACAATGAGCGAAACGGAACAGATTGCCCAGCTTAAACAGGTAGTCGACGACCTTTTGGTGGAAGCGCGCAGGCAGGGGGCCGACAGCGCCGAGGCCGGGGTATCCACGCAGACCGGCCTGTCGGTGACGGTGCGACTGGGTGAGATCGAAACTATCGAGCATACGAGCGATAGCGGACTCGCGGTCACAGTCTATTTCGATCATCGTAAAGGCTCCGCCAACACGACCGACCTCCGACCCGAGGCGATACGCGAGAGCGTGGCCGCGGCCTGCCGAATCGCCAAACATGCGTCGCAGGACCCGGCAGCCGGGCTTGCCGACCCGGAGCTAATGGCACGGGAGGTGCCGGATCTCGATCTCTGCCATCCCTGGCAACTCAGTGTCGAGCAGGCGACCGAGATCGCCCGGGGATGTGAGGATGCGGCCCGCGGCCTCGACCAGCGCATCAGTAATTCCGAGGGTGCCACGCTGTACACCCAACGCTCGGGTTTCATTTACGGCAACACCCACGGCTTCGTCGGAGGTTATCCGACGACACGCCATAGCTTGAGCTGCGCGGTGATTGCGCAGCAGGGCGACGAGATGCAACGGGACTACTGGTACGACAGCGGTCGACTGCCAACCGCGCTGCAAGATCCGGCCGCGATCGGTCGCAAGGCCGCGCAGCGCGCGCTCGCAAGGCTAGACGGCCGTCGGCTCGGTACCCGAGATTGTCCGGTCCTGTTCCGAGCAGAGGTGGCCCCGAGCCTGTTGCGCAGCCTGTTCGGCGCGATTCGGGGTCACGCGGTGTATCGCCGGTCGACCTTCCTGCTGGACAAGGTGGGAACCCAGATCTTCCCAGAATGGGTGGCCATCACCGAGGATCCGCTGCAGCCACGCGGCCAGGCCAGCGCACCGTTCGACAACGAGGGCGTGGCCACCGCTTACCGCGAACTGGTCGCCGACGGTGTGTTGCAGGGTTACCTGCTGGACAGTTATTCCGCCCGCAAGCTCGGGCTGCAGAGCACCGCCAGCGCGGGCGGCGTGCGCAATGCGCGGATCGCAAGCAGCGGCCAGTCATTCGAAGAACTGCTGCGCGAGATGGATTGCGGCCTGGTCGTCACCGAGTTGATGGGTCAGGGCGCCAATATGGTCACCGGGGACTACTCGCGCGGCGCGGCGGGCTTCTGGGTGGAAGGCGGCGAGATACAGTACCCGGTCGAGGAGATCACGGTGGCCGGCAACCTCGGGGACATGTATCGGCAGCTCGTTGCGGTGGGGTGCGACGACGCAATACCAGGCAGCGTGAAGACGGGGTCCTGGCTATTCGAACACATGACGGTGGGTGGCAACTGAACCCGGCGATAGCCGCAAGCGCGGCGCAGCGACAGGCTGAAACGATGAGGGAGGACAAGCGAATGCGGATCCTGCACACGATGTTGCGAACCGGCGACTTGCAGCGTTCGATCGATTTCTACACCAAGGTGCTGGGCATGCGACTGCTGCGCCGGAAGGATTACCCCGACGGCGAATTCACGCTGGCCTTTTTGGGCTATGGTGACGAATCCGACAGCACCGCGATCGAGCTGACCTACAACTGGGGTGTGGACCGCTACGAAATGGGCAACGCCTACGGGCATATCGCGATCGAGGTCGACGACGTCTACCGTGCCACAGACGATATCAAGGCCCTCGGGGGTAAGATACTGCGCGACGCCGGCCCGATGAACGCCGGCAAGACCATCATCGCATTCGTCGAAGACCCGGATGGCTATCCGATCGAGCTGATCGGCCGCAAGGCCGAAAAGGGAGCGAAATGAGCGACAACCTGATGATATTGCCGGCGGCCGACAAGTCGAAGATCCGGCTGGTACGCATTCCGCCCGACTTCGAGGATCAGGAGGTGTATCGCCACGTCACCGGCCTGATTGCACAGGTCGAGGAGCAGGACCCGGGCTGCACCTGGGAGGACGTGCTCACAATGCTCGAGGACCGTGGCTTCGAACCTGTCGAGTTTCAGCTTGGACCTTCGCTGGACTGAGCCGGCGCATCCGACCCCTGTCGGCCAGGCAGGCGAGGCCTGGAACCATGGTCCCGCGCCGTGCTCAGCGGCGTCGCCCCGACAACACGCTATCGGCTCGTCTTCGCTGCCGCGGCCTTCTTCTTCGACTTGGGCGATGCCTTCTTCGCGGACGCCCCGCC
>CBDTXT010000437.1:0-2912 GCA_965364465.1 uncultured Chromatiaceae bacterium | reverse complement strand
CAGCATGCGGTCTTCACGCGCCATGTCGCGCAGGCGGCGGCCCAGATCGGTCACCCGGTGCCGCCGATCGACGGCGGCCAGTTCCTCGAGCAGCTTGTAGCCGTCGCGGATCAGTCGGCTGTCCGGCGGGTCGACGAACGGGAAGGCGCCGAGATCACCAAAGCCCAGCGTCGCCATCTGCAGTATCACCGCCGCCAGGTTGGTGCGTTGAATCTCGGGCTCGGTGTAGGCCGTGCGGGCGTTGAAGTCGTCTTCGTCGTACAGGCGGATGCAGATGCCCTCGGCGACCCGCCCGCAACGGCCCTTGCGCTGCTCGGCGCTGGCCTGCGATATACGCTCCACCGGCAACCGCTGTATCTTGCTGCGCGCGCTGTAGCGACTGATCCGCGCAAAGCCGGCATCGACCACGTAACGGATACCGGGCACGGTCAGCGATGTCTCGGCGACATTGGTCGAGAGTACGATATGGCGCCGGCCGCTCGGTGCGAAGACCCTGGCCTGCTCGGCCGGACTCAGGCGGGCATAAAGGGGGATCACCTCGCTGTGCAGCATCTTGTGTTTGCGCAGCGTCTCGGCCGTCTCACGGATCTCACGCTCGCCGGACAGGAACACCAGGATGTCGCCGCTGCCGTCCAGGCTGAGTTCGTCGATCGCATCGACGATCGCCTGCTGCATCGCCTCGTCGCGTTCGCCGGCACCCGGTTCCGCGGGCGGGCGGTAACGGACGTCGACCGGGTAGGTCCGGCCCGACACCTCGATCACCGGCGCATCGTCGAAATGCCGCGAAAAACGACCCGGGTCGATGGTCGCCGAGGTGATGATCAGCTTCAGGTCGGACCGCCTGCGCAGCAGTTTGTGCAGATAGCCCAGCAGAAAATCGATATTCAGACTGCGCTCGTGGGCCTCGTCGATGATCAGCGTGTCGTATTCCGTCAGATCGCGGTCGTGGCGGACCTCGGCCAGCAGGATGCCGTCGGTCATCAGCTTGACATGAGTGGTATCACCGACATGATCGCGAAAGCGCACCTTGTAGCCGACGCTCTGGCCGGTCTGTTCGCCCAGCTCGCTGGCGATCCTCGAGGCCAGGCTGCGTGCCGCAATGCGCCGCGGCTGGGTATGGCCGATGCGGCCGAAGACGCCGCGGCCGAGGTCGAGGCAGATCTTCGGCAGCTGGGTCGATTTGCCCGAACCGGTCTCGCCGCAGAGCACGATCACCTGATGGCGCTCGATCAGGCGGCGGATCTCTTCGACGCGCCCGCTGATCGGCAGCTCTGCGGGAAAACTCGGGCGCGGGAGCGTTTCGGCGCGCGCGGTCGCCAGCGCCGCGGATCGCTGCACCGCCTGCTCCAAGGCGAGCCAGCCCGCGCTGTCATCCGGGGTTCGGCCGAGTTCTTTCAGCCTGCGGAACAAGCGCTGGCGGTCGCGCAACAGGCAGGCATCGATCTTTTCCGCGCAGCGCGTCAAGGGATCGGGTGATGGGTGGGTCGACATCTGGCCGTCCATTGTCGGCAGGCTCAGCCCAGGCTACAAGCCCGACGAGCGATAGCCAAGCAACACGGGCGACCGGGCCATTGTCTGCCGCAACGCCGGGCGCGCACGACATCCACTGCGACAGCGGTCAGCTGTGCCGTGGCACGCGCAGCAACTCGCGCAGCACCGTGGTGGCATAGGCCCCCGCGGTCAGCATGAACTCAAGATCCAGCGCCTGGTCGGACCAGCGCCATTCGAGCTGCTCGACCGCGAGCCGCAGCGCACGGCGGTCGGCGTCCAGCCCCATCCGGCCCAGCGCGTCTTCCCAGGTCGACCAGTCAGACAGCGCCTCGCGCTCGATCTGCAACGCGTCGCCGCCCGGCCGCAGGGCCCGGCTCGGCCTGCCGCACAAGGGTCCGGTCGGATGGATGTCAAGCTGTGCAAGACGCGTCGCCACGGTCGCGTCGTCGGGCTCGTAGAGGAACTGGCGCCGTGAACCCGCGAGAGACATCACGTCGCCGACCAGCGCCTCGCACCAAGTCCCGCCGGCCACGCGCGCTGTCGCGACCCGGTTGAACAGGTAGGCACGCGCCGCGGAAAGCAGCATGCCACGCTGCTCTCGCTTGAGCCGGATACGCTGCCCGTCGAACAGCGCCGCGACCCGGTCGAGGTTGTTGCCGTCGCGACCGAATCGCTGGCTGCCGAAATAGTTCGGCACCCCGGTTTCTGCGATCTCGCGCAGACGCCGCTCGGCACGCTCGCGGTCGCCGCGGACACCCGAAACCCGTATCTGGAAGCGGTTGCCACGCAGGCTGCCGCGCCGGATTTTACGATGATGCCTTGCCGACGCGAGGATCTGCAGCGATTCGTCCTGCAGCGAAGCCCAGTCCGGGTCGTCCCGACCCGGCAACTGCACCGTGAAATGCTGCGTGGTCAGCGCATTGCGGTCCTTCAGGCCGGCATACCCCACCGCGACCAAGGGCACGCCGGCGAGCCTGGCCAGCGCGCGCGCCACGTCGTGCGTGTTGCGCCCACGCTTGCGCAAGCGGAGCATCACGTGTTCGCCGTCGCCGGAGGCGGCGTAACCGAGCGTTTCCTCGACCACGAAATCTTCCGGCCTGGCGCGCAACACGCCCTCCAGCACCGGCCCGCCGTGCGCGAACGCAAGCTCAGCGGTAGGGTCTGCGCCGGGCGGGGCGGGCCACGGTGGCGGCGTCACCGGGCCGCCGCCAGCAGCACCACCGCGTGCGCGGCGATGCCCTCGCCGCGCCCCACATAGCCCATGCGCTCGGTGGTCGTCGCCTTGACGTTCACACGGTCCGCCGCACAACCGACATCCGTGCCGGGCGCTATGCAGCCCATCGGCGCCTTCGCCATCGACCGCACCGAGGTCACCGTGGGCCACTTCCGGCGCTTCGCCGACGCCACCGGCCTCGTCACCG
>CBDTXT010000436.1:0-2918 GCA_965364465.1 uncultured Chromatiaceae bacterium | reverse complement strand
ATACCCTTCAACGCGCCGATCAGGCCGCCACCAGGCGCTGTGCTCGCAGACGGCGCCGCAACGGTCTGCGGCCTGCCGCGGGTGTTCCCCGGGTTGTTGGACGCGATCACGTTCAGAATATGCGGAGTCGGTTCACCGTCCGCCGGTATCCCGTTATCCAGCTGAAAGTCGAAGATTGCGCGCCTGGTCTGCTCGCCGGCGATGCCATCGGCCGGTCCGGGCGAATAGCCAAGCGCGGACAGTCCCTTCTGGATTTCCCGGGTGGTCTGCTTTGTCGAGAGGTGCGGGCTGGCGGCAGGCGGCGGAGAGGCCGTCGCTGAATTGATCTGTGGGTCGTCCGTCGTGGTGCCGAGTTTGCTCGCGATTCCCCGTAGCGCGCCGAAAAAACCATTGCTGGAGTCGGCGTGAGCGTCATCTGCCGCGATGGGTGCGGCAACCATTGAACATACCAATAAACTGTTCGCGATGAGATTCTTCATCAGGCTAGTCTCCCTGGCGTCTTTGCGGCCGGTCACCGGCACTTTCTTGTCTGCCTGCGCACGATGATATGACTTGCGTTTCCGCCAAGGGAGCCCCAGTCGGGCCGTAGCTGACTTCGGTCAAATTCGGCGCCATAGGTGTCCGCAGTGCGACCCTTCGATTGACGACCGGTCGGCGACGCCCGGGAAGGTCGAGGATTGGCTGCATAACGCTGCGTAATCCTGTCTGCTCTTCGGTCAGGGTGGTGTCCATTGCAGAGTCACCCGGAATCGATTGCACTACGCGGCGAGCCTGCTAAGAATAGAGGGCTAAACGACAAAAGCGCGGACAACGCGCCCCGCCACCGACGGAGGATCTACCGATGCAGCGAGCCCTGCATATCGACCCGGTCAAATGTACCGGCTGCCTGCAATGCGAGATGGCCTGTTCCTACGAGAACGAAGGCGTGTTCAATCCCGCCAAGTCGCGGATCAAGGTGTTCACCTTTCACGAGCAGGGCCGGTTCGCGCCCTACACCTGCACCCAGTGCGCCGAGGCCTGGTGCCAGAAGGCCTGTCCGGTGGAGGCGATCCAGATCGATCAGGCGACCGGCGCCAAGGTCATCGTCGATGCACGCTGCGTCGGCTGCAAGGTCTGCACCATCGCCTGCCCGTTCGGCACCGTGAACTACAACTCGGTCACCGGCAAGGTCATCAAGTGCGACCTGTGCGGCGGCGATCCGGCGTGTGCGAAGGCCTGTCCGACCGATGCGATCACCTATGTGGACGCCGACTGGACCGGGATCGACAAAATGCGCGCCTACGCCGGGCAGAGCCTGGCGGGCACGGCCTGAGGAGGACGAGGAAATGGCCTGGACCAGAAAAGTACTGCGCGTCGACCTGAGCAACGGCACGTGCACCGCGGAAGCGCTCAACATGGCGTGGGCGAACGAGTATCTCGGCCAGCGCGGGCTGGCGACCAAGTACCTGTCCGAGGAGGTCGATCCGACCTGCGACCCGCTCGGCCCGGACAACAAGCTGATCATGGCCACCGGTCCGCTGACCGGGACCATGGCCTCGACCGCCGGACGCTACTCGGTGATCACGAAGAGCCCGCTGACCGGGGTGGTGGCCTGCTCGAACTCGGGCGGTTTCATCGGCGCCGAGATGAAGAATGCCGGCTGGGACATGATCATCTTCGAGGGCAAGGCCGCCGAGCCGGTCTACCTGTACGTCGAGAACGAGCAGGCCGAGCTGCGCCCCGCGCACGACCTGTGGGGCAAGACGGTCTGGGAGACCGACGAGATCCTGCACAAGAAGCACCAGGACCCGCAGTTGCGTATCGCCTGTATCGGCCGTTCCGCCGAGGCGGGCTGTCTGTATGCGGCGGTGGTCAACGACCTGCACCGTGCCGCCGGTCGCTCCGGCGTCGGCACCGTGATGGCCTCCAAGAACCTGAAGGCGGTCGCGGTGCGCGGCACGCTCGGCGTCGGCAACCTGGCCGACCCGAAGGCCTTCATGGACGCGGTGAACGCCGGCAAGCAGGTGCTGGCCGAGAACGCGGTCACCGGTCAGGGATTGCCGACCTACGGCACCCAGGTCCTGATGAACGTGATCAACGGCATGGCGGCGATGCCGACCCGCAACATGCGCGAGGTGCAGTTCGAGGGCGCCGAGAAGATATCCGGCGAGGCGATGCACGAACCGCGCCCCGGCGACGGCAAGCCCAACCTGACCACCAACGCGGGCTGCTTCGGCTGCACCATCGCCTGCGGCCGGATCTCGACCGTCGACAAGGGGCATTTCAGCGTCAAGAACAAGCCCGAGTACTGGGGCAATTCCGGTGGCCTGGAATACGAGGCGGCCTGGGCGCTGGGCTCGGATACCGGGGTCGACGACCTGGACGCGCTGACCTATGTGAACTTCCTGTGCAACGAGGACGGCATGGACCCGATCTCGTTCGGCGCGACCGTCGCCGCGGCGATGGAGCTGTTCCAGGCCGGCGCGATCACGACCGAGCACACCGGCGGCATCGATCTGTCGTTCGGCGGGTCCGCGGCGCTGGTCCAGATGGCGGAGCTGACTGCGAAGGGCGAGGGCTTCGGCAAGGATCTGGGACTGGGCTCGAAGCGCCTGTGCGAAAAGTACGGCATGCCGGAGCTGTCGATGACGGTGAAGGGCCAGGAGTTCCCCGCTTACGACCCGCGCGGCATCCAGGGCATGGGGCTGGCCTATGCGACCTCGAACCGCGGCGCCTGCCACCTGCGCGGCTACACGGTCGCGTCGGAGGTGCTGGGTATTCCGGTCAAGACCGACCCGCTGGCGACCGAGGGCAAGGCCGAGCTGGTCAAGGCCTTCCAGGACGCGACCGCGGCGGTCGACTCGGCCGGTCTGTGCGTGTTCACGACCTTCGCCTGGAGCATGGAAAACATCGAGCCGCAGGTCGACGCGGCCTGTGAG
>CBDTXT010000435.1:0-2920 GCA_965364465.1 uncultured Chromatiaceae bacterium | reverse complement strand
ACGTATTGACGGTGTTTTCCGCAAGAAATGACCCGTGTCGGTGGGCCAACTACCCTACGATCACCGTTAAGTAAGTGCCATTGCAATTAGGTCGAGTGTTGTGTGGCAGTGTCGTCACCGTGCATGATCAGTCGTCCCGGCAGCCGCGGTATCGCGCTGATCACGGACAGCAGCACGGCCGACGCATAGGGTACCGCCTGCACCGCCAACATCATCGACCATAGACGCACGTCCAGCAGTGCACCATCCTCTCGCCACAGCACGGCGACAGCGCCGAGCAACAGCGCGGTGCAGAACAGCGCCTCCTCGCGGGCATCGTGCAGTGCCCGCCGCAGGCCGTGTGGCGCGGTGTCCTTCGGTGTCCGGAAGAAACCGATGCCGCGATTCACGCAACCGGCCAGCATCGCCCGTGCGATGGCATGTGACAGCGCGATGCCGGCAAGTCCGGCAGCAAGACTCTCGCTGAAGCTCGCGCGGACGCGCCACCGGTACAAGACGAACAGTTTCGCCAGCTTGAAAGCGAACAGCGTCAATGGCAATGCGACGAAAACCGGATGCGGTGGCGCGATGCGTTCCGGTGCCAGCACCATGGCCGCGGTCCAGGCGATCGCGCCGAGGTTGAACACGAGGTTTACGCCATCTGCCAGCCAGGGTAGCCAGCCAGCGACGAAGTGATAGCGCTGACCGGGCGTGAGCGCACTGTGGCGCAGCCCCAACAGCTGCGCAAGATGAGCGCGGAAGATCAGCATCGCGCCATAGGCCCAGCGGAAACGCTGCTTCTTGAAATCGAGGAAGGTGTGCGGCACCAGGCCGCGGCCATAGCTGCGTGGCACGTATAGCGCCGAATGCCCGCGCTCGAACAGCTTCAGTCCGAGTTCGGCATCTTCGGTGATACACCATTCGCTCCAGCCTTCGACCGATTCGAGCGCTGCCCGCCGCACCAGCGTCATGGTGCCGTGCTGAATGATCGCATCGCGTTCGTTGCGGGTGACCATCCCGATATGGAAGAAGCCCCGATACTCCGCCTGACACATGGCCTTGAACAGACTCTCGTGACCGTCACGGTAATCCTGCGGCGCCTGCACGACCGTGATGTCGGGATCGCCGAACAGCGGGATCAGTTCCCGCAGCCAGCACGCCTCGACCTGGTAATCGCAGTCGATGACGCCGATCACCTCCGCGGCCGGATCGGTGTTGGAAAGGGCGAAGTTCAGGGCACCGGCTTTGTAGCCGTCGAGCTGGTCGATGTGAAAGAACCGGAAATGCGCGCCGAGCCGACGGCAGTGCGCCGCGACCGGCCACCACACGGCCGGGTCGCGCGTATTGTTATCGATCACGAGCACCTCGTAGTTCGCATAGTCAAGCCGGGCCAGCGCATCCAGCGATGCGATCACCACGGCAGGCGGTTCGTTGTAGATGGGCACGTGAATCGAGACCTTGGGCGCTCGTTCGAGCGCTTGCGGTCCGCACAAAGCGAGTGGCCCGCGTCGGCGATTGCTGCGCCACAGCGACTCGGCCCACTCGTGGGCCTCCGCGAGCAACAGGATCACGATAGCGGTCGCGCCGAGCAACAGCGCCCCGGTGACGATCAGCAGACCGAGGGTCATGTATTGTTGCGTGAAGTCATATAGCAGCCATACGACGAAAGTGGTGATGCCGTAGGCGACCAACGCAAGGAAACCGCTGCCGCCGGCCGACAGGCCCCGGCTGTCTCGCAGCAGCAGCGCCAGCAGCACGACTGCCAGGCCGATACTGATGGCCGCCAGGCTGGTCCAGTTGGGTACCGGAACGACCGGCGACACGAACGCGAACTTCGGCTGACGGGCCGTGTCGTAGATGCCCCAGTGCGCGCCTGCCTGACCCTCTAGCGCGCTTTTCCAGGGCTGGTCGAATGCCTCCATAACGTAGTACACGATGCCTTCGTGTGCCGCGGCGGCGAGAAAGCGACGCAGGAAGCGGGCCTGGTTGGCTGGGCTTGCGACCGCATCGTGCAACATCCGGCCGTGGCTCGTCCAGCCCACCTCGGTTATTACGATCGGTGTGGCCGGATACGCGTCCCGCAACTGCCGGTAACGTAACAAGGCGTAGTCCACCGCATGATCGAGC
The DNA here is from genome assembly GCA_965364465.1 of uncultured Chromatiaceae bacterium. Lineage (GTDB taxonomy): Bacteria > Pseudomonadota > Gammaproteobacteria > Chromatiales > Chromatiaceae > Thiosocius. Next base: position 814 of record CBDTXT010000435.1, on the reverse strand, counting down.
GCCACGCCCTCCCAGTAAGGCAGGAGATGCACCGCGATGAAATCCACGGCATCGACCAGTTCCGGATGGTCCAGCCACAGGTGCCAGGGCTCGGCGGTACTGACGGGGACCGTGACGGATTGCTTGACGGTCCGGATATGCGCGGCGACCTGTGCGATCGTCTGATCCTCGCGATAGACGGCTTCATTGCCGATGATGATGCGCACTACCTGATCGCCGTGCTCGTGGTAGACGCGCAGCAGTCGCTCCAGTTCGGCCGTGTTGAAGTCGGCCTGGTCGTTCAGCCAGGCGCCGAGCGTCACGGTCAGGTCGTGCGCGGCGGCCAGGCGTGGGACCTCGGCCATCGTCGACTGCACCGTGTAGGTCCTCACCCCACGCACGTCGCCGGCCAGCAGCGCCAGGTCGGCATCGATCTCGGCGTTCGACGGGAACTCACCAATGGTTGGATCCTGGTCACCGCGAATTGGCGAGAAAGAGACGCCGGCGACCTGCGCGGGCCACGGGGGCTCGATACCGGGCCGATTGACTAGCCACCACAACAAGAGTGTCAGCACGCCCATCGAGAGCACGATGGCGAGGCTGGAGCGGGTCATCGAACCTGGTCTGCCTGGTCGCGATGCGCCGCGCGGCTGCGTCGTGCACATGCCCGTGAAGCGGGAGACTTGTCGTCGCTAGCAAGGCTCAAGGTCCGATCCTCGAAATGATTTGCGCAGCCACCGGGTCGAAATGACACGGGGGCGTAATGATAGCGCTTACGCCGAATTCGCGTTGCGCGCTATCTTTGAAGTCTAGTGGGCTGCTTGGTAAGTTCGGT
>CBDTXT010000434.1:0-2924 GCA_965364465.1 uncultured Chromatiaceae bacterium | reverse complement strand
ACGCTACTGGCTTGAGGAAGCCGGAATCCCGTGCCAGATCGAGGTGGCCAGCGAGTTCCGCTACCGCCGCTCGGTGGTGCCGCCAGCTTGCCTGTTCGTTACCATTTCACAGTCCGGCGAGACAGCCGATACGCTGGCCGCGCTGCGGGCCTCGAAAGAGTCTGGCTACATCGGCAGCCTGGTCGTATGCAATGTCCCGGAAAGCTCGCTGGTGCGCGAGTCGGACGTGGCCGTGATGACCCGGGCCGGCCCCGAGATCGGCGTTGCGTCGACCAAGGCATTCACGACCCAATTGGTCGCACTGCGCCTGATGACGCTGGCACTGGCCAAGCGACATGGCCTTGGCGCGGAATTGGAACGGCAGTGGGTAGAGGAATTGCACGCGCTGCCGCGTCAGGTCGAGGTGGTGCTCAAGCTCAGCGATGCGATCGCGCAAATGGCGCAGTCTTTCTCAGAGATGAACAACGCGCTGTTCCTCGGCCGCGGCACCTTCTATCCGATCGCGTTGGAGGGGGCCCTCAAGCTCAAGGAGATTTCCTACATACACGCGGAGGCCTATCCTGCCGGTGAGCTCAAGCACGGCCCGCTGGCATTGGTCGACGAGCGCATGCCCGTGGTCTGCGCCCTGCCCGACGATCCGCTGCTAGAGAAGGTCCTGTCGAACCTGCAGGAGGTTCGCGCCCGCGGCGGAGAGCTGTTTCTGTTCAGCGACAAGAAGATCCGCATACCGCTGGACCATTACCAGAACCTGACCCTCGACGACATCTGCCCGGGCACCGCGCCCATCGTATACACGATCCCGCTGCAACTGTTGTCCTATCACGTGGCGGTGCTCAAGGGCACGGACGTGGACCAGCCACGCAATCTCGCAAAATCGGTGACCGTGGAGTGATCGTCGGCGGGCTGCCGGGTCTCCGAGGCGATGCGTCGTTGTGTTTTGCCACCGATGCCGGCTAACCCGGCGATCCTGCTCGTCAGGTTGAGCGCGATTGGCGACATCGTGATGGCGTCGCCGCTGATCCATGCGTTGCGGCAGCGTTACCCACAGTCGCACATCGCCTGGCTGGTCCAGCCCGAATCCGCCGCACTGCTGCGCGACCACCCGGAACTCGACGAGGTCATCGAGTGGCCACGCTCGCGCTGGCGGGAACTCTTGCGCAGAAAGCAGTTGATCCTGTTGCTGCGAGAGGTCAAGGCCTTCCGTGCGGCCCTGCGGCGGCGGCGTTTTTCGCTGGCGATCGACCTCCAGGGCCTGTTGAAGAGCGGTGTGCTGGCCTGGCTGTCGGGTGCCGAGCGGCGCATCGGCCTGGGATCACGCGAGGGCAGCGCGCACTTGATGACCGAGGTCTTGCCGCGCGGCGGCGACGCCGAGCTGATCGGCTCCGAGTATCGCTTCCTGGCCGAGCAGTTGCAGCTGCCGGTAGAGCGGTTCCCGATGCGGGTCGGTATCGGTCCGTCGGCCGAGGCCAGTGCCGCGGAACTTCGCGGCCGGATACCGGCTGACCGGCCCTACGCGGTTATCTGTCCGTTCACCACCCGTCCGCAGAAGCACTGGTTCGTGGAGCACTGGCGCGTGTTGATACCGCGGCTAAGGTCGGAATTCGGCCTCGAGGTGCTGATCCTCGGTGGACCCGGAGACACCGCCGCGGCAGCTGCGATCGCGACCGCCGGCGACCTGATCGATCTCGTCGGTCAGACCGAATTGCAGACCGCGGCGGCATTGATTCGCGACAGCCGCCTCGTGATCGGCGTGGACACGGGTCTGACCCATATCGCGATCGCGTTCGAGCGACCGACGATCTGCCTGTTCGGTTCGACAAGACCCTATTTGCGCAGCGAATCCCCCCGAACCCGGGTCATCTACCATGCCCTGGACTGCTCACCGTGCCGTCGCAACCCCAGTTGTCAGGGGCGTTTCACCTGCCTGCGCGAGATCACCCCGGACGAGGTGATCAGAGCGGTCCGCGGGCTGCCCGGCGGGCCGCCGTGAGGGTGCTGCACGTCGAGGCCGGCACGCAGCTGTACGGTGGCGCGCAGCAGGTGCTCTACCTGCTCGCGGGGCTCCGGCAGCGCGGCGTCGAGAATCTCCTTGCCTGTCCCCGGGACAGCGAGATCGCGCACCGGGCGAACGGCGACGCCGAGGTCATAGCGTTGCCGATGCGCGGCGATACCGATCTCGCGCTCGTCCCGCGGCTGCGCCGAGTCATTGGCGATCGTCGCCCGGACCTGGTCCATTTGCATAGCCGCCGGGGGGCGGACCTGCTCGGTGGGCTTGCGGCACGGTCGGCTGGGGTCCCGAGCATCCTGTCACGCCGCGTGGACAATCCGGAACCACGTCTCTGGGTCGCGACGAAGTATCGTCTGTTCGCGCACGTGATCACGATCTCGGAGGCTATCCGCGCAGTGCTGCTCCGCGAGGGCCTGCCTCCCGACAAGGTCACCTGCGTGCACAGCGCGGTCGACCAGACGCTTTGGCAGCCTGGCTGTGATCGCAGCGCAATGCTGCGCGAGTTCGGTTTGCAGGCGGAAACCCCGCTGGTCGGGATGGTCGCGCAGTTCATTCCGCGCAAAGGCCATCGCCATTTGCTCGCGTCGCTGCCCGAGGTGCTCAAGCGGTTTCCCGGTCTGCAGGTCCTGTTGTTCGGCCAGGGCCCCCTGCTCGCCGAGTTGCGGGCCGCGGTCGAGGCGCGGGGGCTCGCGGCGCACGTCGTGTTCGCCGGCTTCCGGCACGATCTCGATCGTTGGATCGCCTGCCTCGACCTGCTCTTGCACCCGGCCGAGATGGAGGGGTTGGGCGTGTCGCTGTTGCAGGCGGCAGCGGCCGGCGTACCCATCATCGCCTCGCGTGCCGGCGGCATTCCCGAGATCGTCGAACACCGGCGCAACGGCCTGGTGATCGCGGCGGGTGATAGCGTTGCTCTAAG
>CBDTXT010000433.1:0-2929 GCA_965364465.1 uncultured Chromatiaceae bacterium | reverse complement strand
GACCGGCTTGATCCGCTGCAACGCTCGGGTCCGGTTCGGGCGGTTCCTGACCCCCCGGCAGAACGGTCCAGGCCGGCCCTTCGGACGGCGGCGCTGCCTCAATCGTCGACGGTTCCTGATGAGCCAAGGATTCGGGTCCGACCGGCCGCGAGGCCTGCTCGGTGGACCGCTCACCGGAACTGGATTGCTCCCCATGCGGCGGCATGGCCGACACCGCGCCGGCGCCGTCGACCGACTCTTCCGGCCAAGTCAGCCCGGGCGGCATTGCCCGTTCGGCGGGCGCGGGTTCGCTGGATTCCCTCGCTGCAGGCGCAAGGGTTCCCAGGACCCGTTCCGTGGTTGACTCACGGGTCCCCGGGCGATTCTCGGGCACCGGCTCGATCGGTCCGGGGACTGACGCGGTTGGCGCGCCGTCCGCACCGGCGTGATCCAGGGCGTCCGGTTCGGATAGTCCAGACGGTGAAGCAGACCCTTGCGTTGCGGTGTCGTCCGTCGACCCGGCGTGTTCGTCGAACGGGGCGCTACGGACGCCGGCATTCACTGCCGGGGCCTCCGATGTGAACGGTACCGAGTCCAACGTCGCCGGCGGCTCGGCCATCGACGGGCCCGGGACCGGCGCAGCCTCATCGGGTGTAAAGGCAGGCACGGGCACGACGCCAGATTCGGGTCTTCTGGGGATGTCGGGCACGCCCATCGCGACTACCGGCGCTGCAGGGTGTGGTTCGGTGCGCAGACGCAGGGTGCCGATGTCGGGCGACGGGGACGCAGGCGGCGGTATGCTGGATTGCTGTTGCAACCAAAAGAACAGCGCGACATTGGCAAGCAGCAGAAACAGGACAAACCAGCGCACCATCACCTCTCGCCCGCGGCCATCACCGCGAGTCCCCGCAGCACCAGATCATCGAGTCTGGTGCACCGCCCGGACAACAGAGGCGCGATCGCGCCCGCATCGCCGCCACCGATGAAGAGCTCCAGCTGCTGCCCGGGAAACAGCGCAGCCGACCCCGTGGAGAAACGCTCGACCAGTCCGGCGACCGCACAGCGCGCGCCGAGCTCGACTGCCGTCGGGGTGTCACGGCCCAGCAGCGCCGAGCCGTCAACACCATCATCGCGCGGTATCGACGTGTTGGCGAGCAGGCATTCACGCGAAAGCCGGGCGCCCGGCAGTATGAAGCCACCGAGGTGGCGACCGCCGCCATCGACGAAATCCACGGTGACCGCCGTCCCGGCGTCGACAACGCACAGCGGCCGGCGCGTTCGTGCGCGTGCCGCCACCATCGCAAGCAGGCGATCGACGCCGAGTTGCCCGGGCCTCCGATAACCCGCCTCGAGGTCCGGCATCGGATCGGTCGACAAGACTTGTCGCACCGGGAGCGAAAATGCTCGATGCAGGACGGCGATAACCGAGTCGGTGATCGCCTTGCCCACGACGCTGGCGAGCAGGATTGCATCGAGTGGATCGGCGTCACGCTGCACGGCCGCCTGCAGGCCGCCGAGGTCGGAATAGGCGCCGGTCGTCACGGGCCCTGTCTCGCCGGCGCGCGCGCGTGCAAGCTTCCAGCGCGAATTTCCGAGATCGAGCAGCAGCACGCTCACGCACCACCTTCCCGCCTGCGCAGGCTGACCTCGCCTGCAAGGTGCTCGGTGCACCCCTCGGCATTCTCGAGCAGCATGCCGCCGCTGGGGCCGATGCCGCGATACACGCCTTCGATGGCGCGGTCGCCCCGGATCACCCGGACCGGCTCGCCGGACAGGCGGTCGAAACGACCCCATCTTGCCAGGAAAGGCGCGAGACCCTGATTGGCGAATAGCCGGCAGGCCTGAACAAGGTCCTTGACCAGGGTACCGGCCAGGTCGTTGCGCGAGACCGCGATACCGGCGCGGTAAAGGTCGGTCCAGGGCTGGTCTATCTGCGCGCCGCTCGCCGCAGGCATTCGGACATTGACGCCGACACCGATGACCGCAGTCGCCGGACCGTCGCTCTCCCCGGCGACCTCCACCAGTATCCCGGACAGCTTGCGGCCGTCGAACAGTACATCGTTTGGCCACTTCAGGCTGTGGCCATCGAGGCCGAGCCGGTGCAGCCCCTCGGCCACCGCGACGCCGGCGGCGAGACTGATTCCCGCCAGTTCGGCCATCGGGCGGTCGAAACGCCACGCCAATGACAGGTAGAGGTTTTCGCCGAAAGCCGATACCCAGCCACGACCACGCCGGCCGCGGCCGGCAGTCTGGTGCTCTGCCAGCCAGACGCGCGCCAAGCCGCTTTCCGTTGGCAGGTCTTCCTTTGCGCAACTGTTGGTCGAGGGCGTGCAAGGGAGCAGATTCAGACCATCGATGTGTCTGCGCGACGCCAGGTCGAGCCGTGCCTGGATCCGCTCGGCGTCGAGCAGCTCGATCGGGACCACAAGGCGGTAGCCGCGCCCACGAATCGCAGCCACCGACAGACCGAGGTCCTGCCGCAGGCGCTGTACCTGTTTCCAAACCGCGCTACGGCTCAGACCGAGGCCTTCCGCGAGCTGCTGCCCAGAATGAAAACGGCCGTCCGCCAGGCGCCGGAGGAGAAGGTCCCTGGCCGTCACGCCCAGCCCGCACCCGGCACTGGCATCACGAATGCTGATGGATTTCGCACCGGGCTTGAGCAAGGAAACGGCCCGGAGCGCGCCTGAACGCGCATGTGCAGCCCCGGGCAGGCGAAGGGCATCATGCCCCGAGTTACTCGGCCACTGTGGCCACCACTGGATTGCCGGCTTAACCGGGTCGAGCGCGAGGCAAGCCAGACCGTGCGTGGGAAATGGCGCAAACAGCAGGTCAGCGAAAGCATCGGCTTTAGTTCGCTCATTGCCGAAAACGGTCGAGTGCGTGGCGCCACGGACGCTGTCCGGCCGGGTGCGCAGGCGGGCGAGGGGCTAGGCCGAGGGCGCATGGTTCG
>CBDTXT010000432.1:0-2941 GCA_965364465.1 uncultured Chromatiaceae bacterium | reverse complement strand
ATGCGCATTGATACCGGTGCCGACCGCCGAGCCACCGATCGCGAGGCGATGCAGTCGCACCAGGCTGGACTGAATGCGGTCGATCGCGTCGCGCAGCTGTGATTCCCAGGCACCGAACTCCTGATCGAGTCGTAGCGGCATCGCGTCCATCAGATGCGTACGCCCGGTCTTGACCACGTCCGCGCATTCCTTGCCACGACGCGCGATGGTTGCTGCGAGACGATCCAACGCAGGCAGCAGCGCGCTGTGGATCTCGATGCTGGCGCTGACGTGTATCGCGGTCGGTATCACGTCATTGCTACTCTGGCTCATGTTGACCTGGTCGATCGGGTGCACCCGGTGCCCGGCGCGCGCACTGGCCAGCCGCGCCAGCACCTCGTTCACGTTCATATTGCTGCTGGTGCCCGAGCCGGTCTGAAATACGTCGACCGGAAAGTGCTCGTCGTGCCAGCCGTCCACGACCTCGTTTGCGGCCGCCTCGATCGCGGCAGCAACCGTCGCGTCGAGCAGGCCCAGGTCCCGGTTGACCAGCGCTGCAGCACGCTTGGTCAGACCCAGCGCACGCACGAAGGCACGCGGCAGACGCAGGCCGCTGATCGGGAAGTTGTCGACGGCGCGCTGCGTCTGGGCACCGTAGAGGGCCGAGGCAGGGACCCGCACCTCACCCAGGCTGTCGCGTTCGATGCGCTCGTCTTTGATCATGCGTGTGACCTCTCCGCCCCCCCGTCCCGCTCTACCCGATCGACGACGCCTGTGCCCTGCTGGGCCATGCGGGAAGTCCGGCAACCCACAGCCAGCCCACTACGCGAAAAGCCGGGACCGGGCTGCCTCGGTGATCGCGGTGACCGCCGGGTGCTTGATGCGCCGCTCCGGGGAGATGATGTAGTAGCGCTCCGCGACCTCTTCGGTTCGTCCGATGACCTCGACACCGTACTTGCTCGTCACATCCTGTTCGACCGCGGTCGGTGAGGTAAAGATGCCGGAGCCGCGCTCGCCGAAGGCCTTCATCAGGGCGCGGTCTTCGAACTCCGCGACCACGACCGGTTGGATCGCGTAACGCTCGAACCAGTTCTCCAGGCTGCGGCGCAGGTTGCTGCCGACGCTGGGCATCAACATCTTCACACCCGCCAGGCTTCCCGGGAAGCCCCCCCTTAGCTGCGCCGCCGTCTCCGGTATGCCGAAGAAACTGATCCCGGACTCACCGAGTGCATGGTTGTAGGCACGGATGTTCAGCGCCGGACTCACCGGGCTGTCCGCGAGCACGACGTCCAGCTTGTGCACCGAAAGATCGGCGAGCAGGTCGACCAGCGGCGCCTCATGGCAGACCAGGTTGATCGGCTCGGGCATCTGCAGCACCGGCTCGAGGACTCGATAGGTCAGTAGCTTGGGCACCACCATCGCAATGCCGACCTTGACCGTGATCGCCGAGCCCGGCGTTCGACCGGCGAGTACGTCCTGTAGCTCAAGGCCCAGCCGAAACATTTCGTCGGCGTAGGAGAAGACCATGCGACCGGTCTCGGTCAGCACCAGCTGTCTGCCCTCGCGTTGAAACAACTTGGCGCCGAGTTGCTCCTCGAGTTCGCGCAGCTGGCCGCTGATCGTCTGGGGCGTCAGGTAAAGGGACTCGGCGGCGCGCGCGATCGAGCCGTGGCTGGCAACGGACCAAAAGTAGCGCAGGTGTTTCAGATTCAGCTTGAGATTTTGCATCCGCTATCGACCCTTCCCTAAACGCAATGGCACTTACTTAACGGTGATGTCGGGTAGTTGGCCCACCGACACGGGTCATTTCTTGCGGAAAACACCGTAAATACGTCCATGTAGGCTCGACGGCGGCATCCATGCCACCGACGTTTCCTCCAGAAACAACCCGTATCGGCTTAAGTAAGTGCCATTCTCCCTAAACGCAATGGCACATTACCCAGGCGTCCGAGCAACAGGTCGGCCTGGTGATCCCGATCGTCATCCTCGGCAAAAAGCCGTGAATACGTCCCTGCAGGCTCGCCGGCGGCGCCCCTGCCACCGACGTCTGCCCCAGAAAACGCCGCGCATCGGCTTGAACCAAGCGCCATTGTCCCCAAACGCCGGATCACCGGTCCTCACCCCTGGATCAGGGGAAACCGGCCACGCGATCCCGAGCGGCTGAACGCGGCCGTCACTCGACCGGCGAAACCAAGCCGGCCGGCTCGACCAGCGCGGCTGCGCGGCTGCACGGCGCATCGCCAGGCCATCGGCGACATCGCCGTCGGGGAAAAACAGGATGTTTCTGACCCGCCTCGTTCGGTTCCTCCCGATACTCACAGCGGTAGCCAAAGGGCCCCGAGCAGCAGGGACATCACGGCCAGCAGATAGAGGCCGGGCCCGAGCAATGTCGTCTGGGCGCGCTCCCCGGCCGGCGTGGACGGCAAGAAGTTCAGGGCCGGGCCACCCGGGCCGCGCCACTCGAAGGCAGGCGGTCGCAGGCGCAGCCGGGTGAAGAGCAGGAAGATGTCGCCCGGCGGAACGCCGGGCAGCGCGCGCGGCCGACCCTTGGCGGCACGCCAGGCCGCAAGGCCAAGTGCAACGCCGAGCGCAAGGCTGCCGAGCCCGGCGAGGTTCGCGGTGGCCTCGGTCGGCCAGAACGGTCCCCAGAAAGCGATGACCACCAAGCCGGCCCAGAGGAGTCCCGGCAGGACCGGTTCGATGCCGAGGTGCACCGGCCGGCCGGCCAACAGGACCAGGAAGCGGGCCATCAGCAGGACGGTACCGATCGCGGACAGGGTCATCAGCATGCCCAGTTCGCCGCCGAGTGCGGCCTTGATCGCGTCCTTCGCTGTCGCGCCGCCAGTCAGCGGCACCGCCGCCATCGACAGCGCCAGCAACGTCAATCCAGCCAGTATCCAGAACTCACCGCCGCGCCTCTCCCATTCCCACAGTCCCAGGAACATTGTCGATTTCACCAACA
>CBDTXT010000431.1:0-2956 GCA_965364465.1 uncultured Chromatiaceae bacterium | reverse complement strand
TGACCGACGACGCCCTCGACAGCATCGCGCCTTTCGACGACGCCGCCGAACCCTTGCGTCAGCTGGCCCGGTACATCGTCGGCCGTAGCCACTGACCGGACGCTGGATCCGGACAAATCCATGGCACCGTCACGCGGTTGAGGTGATAATTGCGGGGCTGGCCACAGTTTTTGCGTTGTTTTGTCACACGGCCGGCGGCCGGTATAATCCCTAGCAAATCACTCAGCTTTAGGGGGCGGGCCCGTCTCGCTCAAACGCCCATGACCGCAGCAATACCCAAACCGACCCGAAGCGCCGACATCGAAGACGTGCAGGCCAGTGCCGACACACGGCGCATCGCCATCAACAAGGTCGGTATCAAGGACATCCGTCATCCGGTGCGGGTACAAGACCGCAGCGAAGGCGAGCAGCACACGATCGCGAACTTCAGCATGTACGTGTTTTTGCCGCACAATTTCAAGGGCACTCACATGTCCCGCTTCGTCGAGATCTTAAACGGGCACGAGCGTGAGATCTCGGTCGAGTCGTTCAAGGACATGCTCAGCGAGATGGTGGAACGGCTCGAGTCAGAACGCGGACATATCGAGATGAACTTCCCGTACTTCGTGAACAAGCGGGCGCCGATCTCGGGCGTCGAGAGCCTGCTCGATTACGACGTGACGCTGATCGGCGAGGTTCGCGACCACAAACCGGAAATGTACGTGAAGGTCGTGGTGCCGACCACCAGCCTGTGCCCCTGCTCCAAGTCGATCTCGGATCGCGGTGCTCACAACCAGCGTTCGCATGTCACGTTGACGGTGCGCACCTGCCGGTTCGTCTGGGTGGAGGAACTGATCGAGTTGGTCGAAAACGAGGCATCGTGCGAACTGTTCGGCCTGCTCAAGCGGCCCGACGAGAAGTACGTGACCGAGCGGGCCTACGACAACCCGAAGTTCGTCGAGGACGTGGTGCGTGACGTCGCGGCGCGACTCAATGCCGACGACCGGATCTGCGCCTACACGGTGGAGGCGGAGAACTTCGAGTCGATCCACAATCACTCCGCTTATGCGGTGATCGAGCGCGACAAGGAAGCCGAGCAACAGGCCCGCTGAGGGTCTCGGCCCGGCTCAGGGCTTGGCGCGCAGGACCAGCAGATTCTCGCGCTGGTCGATCTCGAACCGCGACAGCACGTTCATACCCAGCAACACGCTGCGCGGGCTGTCTCCTTCGATCACGATCGCCTCGACATCGGTCAGACGCACCCCGCTGAGCGAAAGGCTGCGCAATGTGACCAGATGCCCGACGGCATCGCCGGAAGCGGTCCCGACCGCGATCCGGCGGCCGTCGACGCGGTGCCGGATACCGAGGCGCCCGGCCTGCACCTCGCTCATCGCAAGTCGGGTCGCCCCGGTATCCACGAGAAAATTCACCGGCTGGCCATTGATCAGTCCGTCCACGAAATAGCCGCCGCGGTGCTTGACAATGCGAATCTCGCGTTGTTCCCGCGCTGCGTAGCTGGCGTTGACCGCAGACCCGAGACGCAGCCGCTGCCGCGTCCCGTCGATCTCGACCATGGCGCTGTCGGGATCCGAGCTGATCAGTCTCACACCCGCGGGGCCGCGCTCGCCCGCCGCGAGCACCTTGCGCTGCCCGTCGACCTCGAGCATCGCCTTGCCGGGAAACAAGGCCAGCACGCGCACGGCCGGGTCGGCCAGCGTGGCCGGTGAGAGCAGCAGACAGATCGCCGCGAAAAACAGTGCACCGCCTCTTGCACCCATCGCGTCAAACCCACCAGGCGATCAGCTGCAGACAGGCCGCAGCGAAAAGCGCGGCCACCAGGTCGTCCAGCATGATCCCCAGTCCGCCACCAACCCGCCGGTCCAGCCAGCCGATCGGCCACGGCTTCCAGATGTCGAACAGCCGGAAGAGCGCGAAGCCGAGCGCGATCCAGAGCCAGCCGGGCGGGGCAGCCAGCATGGTCAGCAGGAAACCGGCAATCTCGTCCCAGACGATCCCCGGGTGGTCGTGCACACCGAGATCCTGCGCAGCCCGCCCGCACAGCCAGACCCCGGCGAGCGTGACCAGCAGCAGGACCGTGCCATAGCCCGCAAGCGGGAGGTAAGACAGCGGCAGATAGATTGCAACTGCGAGCAGGGTACCCACGGTGCCGGGCGCCTTGGGCGAGCAGCCAGCCCCGAAACCGAAGGCCAGCAGGTGAACCGGGTTGCCCAACGACGGCCTGGCCAACGATTCAGGCCCTGAAATGGTCGAAGCCACGCGCGATCTCCTTGCTCCGCTGCCCGTCCGGGTGGACGAGCGTGATGCCAGCTTCATCGACCAGGCAACCGATTTCCTGTACCGCGTGACCCGCGTCACGGCAGCGCTGCAGCAGCGCGCCGGATACGGCGGGATCGACGCTGAACAGCAATTCATAGTCGTCCCCCCCGGCCAATACGGGCTCCCAATTGCCGCGCGCCGTCTCCGCGGCGACCACGCCCGACAGCGGTAGCTGGCTGAGTTCGATCAGTGCGCCGACGCCGCTGGATTCGCAGAGATGCCCCAGGTCCGCCAGCAGGCCGTCAGATACGTCGATCGCTGCACTGGCCCGGCCGCGCAGCAGCCGGCCGAGTGCGACCCGCGGCGAAGGTCGGTCGAGACGCCGCCGCAGTGCCTCGGGCAGTCGCTGGCCACCCGCATCCGGCTGCAGGCGCCGCAACGCCAGCGCCGCGTCACCGAGCGTCCCGCTGACGCAGAGCCGGTCCCCGGGGCTGGCTCCGCAGCGGCGCAGCGCCTTGTCCGGTTCGACGAAGCCATGCAGCTGCAGCGTGATACTCAGCGGCCCGCGTGTCGTATCCCCACCGACCAGTTGCACGCGGTATTCGGCGGCCAAAGTCGCGAAGCCGTGCATGAACGCGTCCAGCCAGGCCGTGTCGGCCCGGGGCAGCGTGAGAGACAGCGTCGCCCAGGCCGGTTCAGC
>CBDTXT010000430.1:0-2968 GCA_965364465.1 uncultured Chromatiaceae bacterium | reverse complement strand
TGCGCCGTGCGTCTGCCGGCGATCACGCCGATCTCTTCCACGACCGGCCGCAGCCGCCAGCCGATACCGTCCGGCCCGGTGCGGACCTGTTGCCCGACATCGGCCATCAACCACCGATAGACCGGCCAGGAGCACAGCCGATCAGCGACCTCACTGCCGTTGTTCGGCGGGGCGAGCATCACGATGCGACTGCCGGAAGGCAGCCGGGCGGTCTGCAGATGCTGGCGCGCTATGATGCCGCCCAGGGAATGCGTGACCAGGTGCACCGGGCGGGTCGACGGGCAGGCCGCGATCGCCGGCCCAAGATAGCGCCGAGCCAGCTCGGCGACATCGTAAATCCGGGTCGGGTAGACGACACTGTGCACTTGGTAACCCTCCCTGGCCAGATGGTAGGACAAGGGAAGCATTGCATAGGCAGAGCGGAACATGCCGTGCAGCAGCAGCACCGAGGCACCAGGCTCCGTCATCTCGGCGCCTCGCCGCAGGCCGCCACGTAGGCCGGTCGCAGCCGCCCCTTCTCTGCCGCACGCCTTTCGTCGCTGAGGTAGTCGCGGCTACCATCGGCGCGCCGAAAATAGACCGGCCCACCGAAAGACAGCCGACGCCACTGGGTGCGCAGCTCGGCACAGCGTTGCGCGCTCGCCCGCCGGGCCTGCTCGGCCCGCTCGGATTGGGCGGCCTTCTTTCCGCGCTCGTATTCGTAGGCCTCGAGCATGCGCTGCTGCCTGGCACGCCGTTCGGCCGCTTCGCGGTCCGGTTCAGGCGGCGACGCCGCGGTTGCGGGCAGCTCGATGAGCTGCCCGCCCTGCGGTGGCGGTCTCCCGCTGTAGTGAACCTTCCCGTCGGCATCGACCCAGCGATACACCTCAGCCGTTGCGGTCAAGCTCAAACACAGGCCAAGAACTAACGTCAGGCAGCGCATCGATCGACTCCCCAGCATTGCTTGCTCACATCCGTTACGCTCTGCGGGCTATGATACCGGCCCTTCGCTGCTGCGCATCGAAAGACACAAGGGCCGAGCTACGTTGCGCGGGCCGTAACATCCCAAAAAAAACAGGAGGCGACACGCTATGAACGATAGGGACCGCCGTATGCTGGGCTGGCGCGAGTGGGTGTCGCTACCCGACCTGGGTCTGCAATGGGTCAAGGCGAAAGTCGATACCGGCGCGCGCACCTCCTGTCTGCATGCATTCTATGTCGAGCGCTTCCGATCGAAGGGACGCGACCTGGTGCGATTCGGCGTGCATCCGCTGCAGAAAAGTCGCACGACGTCGGTCAACTGCGAGGCCGAATTGCTCGATCAGCGGCAGGTCTCGGATTCGGGTGGTCACCGTGAACTGCGCTTCGTCATCAGTACGCGACTGGCGCTGCGCGACTTCGATGAGCTTATCGAGCTGACGCTGACCAACCGCGACAGCATGCGCTTTCGCATGCTCCTCGGTCGCACGGCGATGGCGACCGGCGGCTTCCTCGTCGATCCCGCTGCCTCGTACCTCGCCGGTCGGCCGGCGGCACAATAGGAGATTCGGATGAAAATCGTCATTCTCTCGCGCAATTCGAAACTTTATTCGACGCGGCGCCTGATCGAGAGCGCGGAGCAGCGGGGGCACGAGGTACGCGTTCTCGATGTGCTGCGCTGTTACATGAACATCACGTCGATGCGCCCCTCGATCCACTACAAGGGCGAAAACCTCACGGACTTCGACGCGGTCATACCGCGCATCGGTGCCTCGGTAACCTTCTACGGCACGGCCGTGCTGCGGCAATTCGAGATGATGGGCGTCTACCCGCTCAACGAATCGGTCGCTATCACCCGTTCACGCGACAAACTGCGCTCACTGCAATTGCTCGCGCGCAAGGGCATCGGACTTCCGGTGACCGGCTTTGCGCACTCGCCAGACGATGTGCAGGACATGCTGAAAATGGTCGGCGGCGCACCCGCGGTGATCAAGTTGCTGGAGGGCACCCAGGGCATCGGGGTGGTCCTCGCGGAGACAGAAAAGGCCGCCGAGAGCGTGATCGAGGCGTTCATGGGTCTGAAGGCGAACATCCTGATCCAGGAATTCATCAAGGAAGCGGGCGGTGCCGACATCCGCTGCTTCGTCGTCGGGGGCAGGGTCGTCGCGGCAATGAAACGCCAGGGCAAGGAAGGCGAATTCCGCTCCAACCTGCACCGCGGCGGCAGCGCTGCGCTGGTCAAGCTGACCCCCGAGGAGCGTTCGACCGCAGTCCGTGCCGCCGCGATAATGGGGCTGAACGTATGCGGGGTGGACATCCTGCGTTCAAACCATGGCCCGGTCGTGATGGAGGTCAACTCGTCCCCGGGGCTTGAGGGCATCGAGCAAGCCACCGGCAAGGACGTCGCCTCGATGATCGTGCATTTCATCGAAAAGAACCACCAGCCGCACAGAACCAGGACGCGAGGGAAGGGTTGACATGGCCGCTGCGCGACCGGTCTTCGAGGTTGGCTCGGAGACAGTGCCCGCCGGCAGCCGCCGCTCGATCCAGCTGCCTTTGCCAGGACTGTACACCAACGACCCGGTGTCGATGCCTACCCACGTGGTCCACGGACGACGCGATGGACCGGTCGTTTTCGTCAGCGCAGCCGTGCATGGCGATGAGATCAACGGCGTCGAGATCATCCGTCGGCTGTTGCGCGCGCAACAGATCAGGCACTTGCGCGGCACCCTCGTGACAGTGCCGATCGTGAACGTGTTCGGCTTTCATAACCGATCGCGATACCTGCCAGACCGGCGCGATCTCAATCGCAGTTTCCCGGGGAACGAGGCCGGTTCGCTGGCCGGCCGCCTGGGCCACGTGTTCATGTCTGAGATCGTTCAGCGTGCAGACCTGGGAATCGATCCTCAGAAATGCGAGAAACCGACGGTGGTCGTGATCGTCGACACGATCTCGCTCTACCCCAAGGAGTTCTACGAGAAGGGGATCGGTCTCGTCACTGCGAGCACGC
>CBDTXT010000429.1:0-2971 GCA_965364465.1 uncultured Chromatiaceae bacterium | reverse complement strand
GCTGGTGATCCTGCCGGTCGCAGCCATCGAGCAACATGGCCCGCATCTGCCTCTTGGCACGGATCTGCTGATCAACCGCGGCATCCTCGCTGCGACAAGAAAGCACCTGGCGAAAGGTATCCGGGTGCTCTTGCTTCCCGAACAGGCGGTCGGCGACAGCCTCGAACACAGCGCGTTTGCCGGCACCTTGACGCTGCGACCGGAGTCACTGCTGTCTACCTGGACCGCCATCGGCCGCGCCGTCGCACGGAGCGGCCTGCGCAAGCTCGTGATCTTCAACAGCCATGGCGGTCAGACGGGACTGGTCGACCAGGTCGCACTGCGCCTGCGCGTCGAGCAGCGCATGCTCGTCGTGCGCGCAAACTATTTCGCGTTTCCGACACCTCCCGGCCTGTTCGCCTGTGACGAACTGGCGCACGGTTTGCATGGCGGAGAACTCGAGACGTCTATGCTGCTGCATCTGCACCCCGAGCTGGTACGACGGGGCGCACTGCGCGACTTTGCATGGCCCGATAGCGCCGCAGATACGCTGCTGCAGCCAGAACGGCCGGTCGGCTACGGCTGGATGAGCCAGGACCTGAACCCGGCCGGTGCGATCGGACGCGCCGCGCACGCCGATGCGGAGCGCGGCGCATGTTTACTTGATCATCTTGGGCGCTCGCTGGCGACGTTGTTGTCGGAGACCGCGGCGATGTCGCTGGACGCGCTGCGTGACGGGCCGGAGACCGGCTGATTCGGATCGCTCGCGCGCCTTCGCTGCACAACGCAGGACCGGCAATCCGCGCGGCCGACGAGCAATCTTGGGATTCCATTCGGTTTTCCGGCGGTAAGGGTTGCAGCCCGGCGCTGCCTTTCACCGATCGCGGCGCCGTCTCACCCGGCCGCGAATGTCGCCGATTGTCGAGACGCTGCTGCGACGGGCGGCTACTCGCTGGGCAGATGGCCTGCACGCTCGCGTTTGGTGCGCAGGTATCGCGCGTTGTGCGCGTTCACCGCAGCTGGCAGCGGCATTCGACCGGCGACCTCGATATCGCAGGCACCGAGTGCGGCCATCTTTCCGGGGTTATTGGTCAGCAATATCACGCGGCCGATGCCGAGATCCTTCAACATCGCGCAGGCGGCCGTGTAGTCCCGCTCGTCGTCGCGGAATCCCAGGTAGCGGTCAGCCTGCAACGTGTCGAGACCTTGTTCCTGTAGCCTGTAGGCGCGCAGCTTGTTGACCAGCCCGATGCCTCGCCCCTCCTGGGCCAGGTAGAGGATGACGCCACCTTTCGCCTCGGCGATGCGTTCCACCGCGCCGCGCAGCTGGTCGCCGCAGTCGCAGCGCAGGCTGGCCAGCAGATCGCCGGTCAGACAGGAAGAATGCAGGCGCACCGGCACCGGCCTGGCAAGGTCGGGCGAACCAATGACGATGGCGACGTGCTCGGCATCACTGAACGGCTCCCGGTAGACGACGAACTCGCAGTCCTCGCTGGCGGCCAACGGGACCCTCGCACGGCTCAGGCGCTGCAGCTCGCGGGCGCGCGTCGACGGGTAGCCGGCAATGTCACTGACCGATGCGCGCAGCGGTTCGAGACCGGCCGCGGACGCTTCATTCGCCAGGACCAGCAGCGCAGGCATCAACCGGGCATGGCGCGCCAGCGCCAACGCGGCCGCTGTGCGCGGGTCGCCCGGCGCGACCCGGCCGGGCACCGGTCGACCGCTTTTGCCGCGGGTGGCGATGCCGGCCAGCCCGCGCAGCTCGCGGACCGGCGTGTCGGCGGGCAGGCGGATGCGCGTACCGGTGGGAAAGCCCACCAGGCCCAGGGCCTTGGCGCGCTCTGTGGTGAGAACCAGTTCGAGCGGCCCGGCACCGTAGCCTGGCTCCGCCAGCGCGTCGGCACCGAGCCGCTCGACAGCAATCACCGTCGTGACCGCACCTGCGTCCGAGATATCCACGCGACGTCCACGACGCAGCTCCACGATGGCGCGCTCGACCCGCAAGGCCGCTGCGCGCTGTTCGTCAGAGGTATTCGACTGCAACGGTAAGCTCCACGAATCCATCGACACAACATGATGGTAACCTGGACGTCCAAACATAATTTCCACGCGAGCAGACCAGATACCCAACAATCAGCCCGAGAGAGGCCATGTCATCCGAAATTTCCCAGACTCAAACGCAGGCGCACCGCGCGCTCGCAGCTGTTGATAGGGCCTGGAGGCTGCTGCGCGCACTCGCCGATCGACGACGGGCCGGCGCCGCCCCGTGGGGTCCTGCGGGATACGCCGTCGCAGACGACGGTGGGCTGTCGACGGTTGACTGCAAGGACCGCGCCGCGCAGGCGATATGGGACGAACAGGGGCTGCGTGCCGCGCCTAATCAAGCACTACCGGTCCAAGACCTTATCGCGCTGTATGCACCGCTCTTCCCGGCCACCCCCGAGAAGTCGGCGATCGTGGCGCACCTGGGGCAGAGCATCGACGGGCAGATCGCCACGCACTCAGGGGATTCCTGCTCCGTCAACGGGCCCGCCAACATCGTGCACCTGCACCGCATGCGAGCGCTGTGCGATGCCGTGATCGTCGGTGCCGGCACCGCGATCGCTGACAATCCCCGCTTGACGACGCGGTTGGTCGAGGGCGACAACCCGGTCCGCGTCGTCATCGATCCCACGCGACGGGCACCGCGTGACCTGGGCCTTTTCAACGATGGTGCGGCACCGAGCCTGGTGGTCTGCGCCGCCGATCGCGTGGCGGCCGATGGGGATTCGGTGATCGGCGCAAGCTGCGATGGCGACGGTCTCGCATTGCCGGAGGTGGTGGCCGCGCTGCGGACGCGCGGGCTGCGCACCCTGTTCATCGAAGGCGGGGGCATCACGGTATCGCGCTGGATCAATGCGCGGCTGCTCGACCGCCTGCAGGCGACCGGCGATCCAGTGATGATCGGCGAAGGCCGGCGCGCGCTGCAGCTACCGGCGGCGCCGTCGATGTC
>CBDTXT010000428.1:0-2979 GCA_965364465.1 uncultured Chromatiaceae bacterium | reverse complement strand
CTACTACTTCGCGAAGCGCATGGCGAAAACGGTCTCCGCCGAGACCCCGCCGGCTCCGGTTGCGGCAGAGGCGTAGCCTGCGTATTGCACCTGTATCCGGGATGATCGCGCCGGCCAGGTGTATTTGGACGCCGCCCTGGAGAGAAAACCCAAGCCATAGCTAC
This sequence comes from uncultured Chromatiaceae bacterium, assembly GCA_965364465.1. Lineage (GTDB taxonomy): Bacteria > Pseudomonadota > Gammaproteobacteria > Chromatiales > Chromatiaceae > Thiosocius. Next base: position 2,815 of record CBDTXT010000428.1, on the reverse strand, counting down.
TGCTTGGGTGAAGGGCAAGTTCAGGTGTCCCTGGCCCGGATAGATCGGGGATGGGGGACAAACTGCACCGTCGAGAATGCGCTCGGAATATGACTTTCGGCGCATCTGCGCCGGTTCATTCGTACCCATCCACGATCGACTGGTGCAATATGCAGGTCAAAGGCATCGGCCGATAGAGGCGCGTAGCTGGACGGACCGAAAGGTCGTCCTCGGGCACTGCTCCGGCAAGCCGGCAGCTCGCCGGCTAAATAGCGGGGGCCGCATCATCCGGTGATACCGGGGGTCCTCAGCCAGGCCACAGGAAGCCGCGGTCGGACGGCCGGAAGTTGCCTATCGCGCCCATCGCATCGAGCATCCCGACCATCAAGGAGGTCGCCGAGACCCGGCCTAGGCCGCCTTTCATGCAGGAAGACTCGCCGAAGAACGCGGTCGCATCGCGCCGCCCGTGCGGCGCCGTGATCAGGCCCGGAACAGGGTCACCGCAGTGCCGGCCCGCGCAGCTGTCGGTGGAGTGATCACCGGTGATCGCCACCACCAGGTCGTCACGATCCAGTCTGCCGAGCATCTCGTCAATCCGCTCGATGGCCGCCTTCTTCCCCATTGGGTCGCGGTCGTGGGAGCTGATGTCCGGGCCCTTGATGTGTAAGAACACCAGGTCTTGGGTTTCGAGTTCGGCCAGCACCGCGTCGATCTTGCCCGCCAGGTCCGTTTGTGGCAGCGCAGTGAAGCCCGGTCGGCTGACGATACGGAAGCCGAACATGCGACCCAGTCCTTCGACGGTCCGCTCGCCGACGACCACCGAGGCAGGTATCCGCAGATGCGACACCAGATTGCGCAGCAAGGTGTATTGGCCGGCCCCGCGGGTCAGGATGCCGCTCGCTGGCAACAGGCCCTGCGCCTTCCGCTGAACGTTTACCGGGTGCTGCGCCAACCTGCGGTGCGCCTCGACTACCATTCGGTTGACCGCCTGCGCGGTGCGCACCGCCGCGGCATCGTCGCAATCGAGCGGCATCGCGCTGAGCACGCCCCGATCCTTGCGTCCGCTGCCGGGGTCGGTATCCGTGATATCGGCTGACAGCGCGGGCCCATCGAGTCGTAGCACCGCGCGGTGCTGTGTCGCCGGGTGGAGACTCCCGGTGATGCCGTTACCCAGTGAAACGTCCTGCAGTTCGGCCGCGAGTTCCGCGGTTCCCTCCAGGATACGACCGGCGCGCCGGTCTTCGATGCGCAGCTGATCGCCTTTACCGGAAACGGAGGCAAAATTGCAGCGCAGGAACACTTCGCCGGGATGCAGCTCCAGGCCGACGCCCGCCGCCTCCACGGGGCCACGTGCCAGGCGGGCGGCATCGGCAGGCGCCAGGCCCATCAGTACGCTGGTCCCGGTGTGGGTACCGACCGGCATGCCGGGCACCAGCGGGTCGATCAGCCCGGTCATGCCCTCGCGAGCTAGCCGGTCGAGGTTCGGCGTCTCGGCCGCCTCTAGCGGGGTACGCCCCCCCATCTGCGGACAGCGGCGATCGCCGAGACCGTCGATGATGATCATCAGACCCTTGTGTTGCATCGTCGGTTTCTCCCGAAAAACAACCCCGGACGCGGCGCGCCGGTCGTTCATGACGCAGGCGGAAACACCTGCTTGAGCGTCGGCTCCAACTGCCCGGTCAGATGTTCGCCGATGATCCGAATGATCTCGGCGACGGTGCTGCTCCTGTCTTCATTGGCCACGATTGGCATCTTTTCCCGGTCCGCCTCCGACAGCAGGTACGACTGCAACTGCCAGATGGCATCGAAGTTCTTCAGGTAGCGTTCAGCGCGTCTATGCGGCACCATCCCGCCGCGCCCGCGGATTCTCTTGCGTAACTGGTCCTGTTTGAGCACGGCCAACACCACCGGCACCACGATGATATCGCCGCTTTCGCTTAGCCGGTTCACCATCGTCGGATCGATGTGCACACCCTCGAGCACCATCGAGACCCGCTCCCTGACCGCGCGCTGCACGACGGCCTCGCAGGAAACCGTCAGCAGCTCGCTCTGGCTGCGGTAGCCTCTCGAAATCAGGTCGTCATGGTCGCCTGGCAAGTCGCTGTCGCTGCTCGGCAGCGCACGCCAGGCATCAAACGACGAACGGTGCAAAACCGGCAGCAGACGCTCGGGCATCATCATACGCATGATCTCGCGCAGCATGTCCGTGGACTGGGTTCGGAAGATGTCCAGCTGGCTGGCCAGTGCGGTCGCGATCGTGCTCTTGCCCGAACCCGGGGCACCGCCGATCAACAGCAGCAGTGGCGTGCCGCTGCGTCGGAAGTCACGCCATACCAGATAGCTATGTGCGGCCGCCTTGTCGACCTCCCGGATCAGCATACGGTAGGTCAGCTTGCCCAGATAGGAGGAACTGATCTCTCGCCGGTTGCGTGTCACCAGGTGGCGGCCGAGCATACGGCTGAGACTGCGCGCCTCCTCCGAGGCGATGCCGCTCAACTCCAGCGACTTGCCCATGAACTCCTCTGAGAAGGGCGTCAGCTGCCCGCCTTCGCCATTGATCATGACCTGCTCCATGGAGTCGACGCCGGACTCGTACCGATTGGCAAGGTAATCGCCGTGCACCTCGCGCAACCTGGCCGCCACCCGCTTGCGCAGGTCAGAGGTGCTGATGCGCGACTGATCGCTCAGCGAGTCGCGCACGTCCGAGGCCAGATCATAGGCCTCTTCGAAATCGAGTCCGACATCCTGTAGGGAGCGGGTCAAGATCCCTCTGAGAAAGGGTACCTTGGTGTCCTCCTCGGAATTGATTACAAGCAGTTTCGCCATAGGCCTCTCA
>CBDTXT010000427.1:0-2981 GCA_965364465.1 uncultured Chromatiaceae bacterium | reverse complement strand
GCCCACCCGACTCGACGCGCCCGAGCCCCAGCCACTCGGCCATGCTCAACCGCAGATCGTCACATACCCGCCCGCGGAGCAGCAGTGCGCCGAGATGGCCGTCGATATCGCTCAGGCTTGCCGCCAGCGACCAGGGCAGCCCCTGCTGGAACTGCCGGTTTGCCTGCTCGACTAGCCCGCGGCCGGGCCCGCTGAGCCCACGCAGCATGAACAGCGAATGTGCCGCGCTCGCCGGGTCGATCCGCGTGCCGAGCCTTGCCGCCTCGAAGTGCAACGCATGCCAGAACGCGTGCAGCTCGGCATCCGCCGCGAAGGCGCAGCCGAGCAGATCGAAGCGATGCCGGGTCGCCCAGTCCGCAGCGGCCTCGATCAGCGCGCGGCCCAATCGCCGGCGACGCAGTTGCGGGTGCACCGCGATGCGCTGCACGCGCAGCACCCGCAGGCCCAATGCCCGATCCAGGCCAGCATGCACTGCGAGCGACTGCGGCAGCAGGTGGCCGCGCGGGCGGCGACGGCCGGACAGCACCTGCTGCGCGGTATCGAAGTCGAAATTGCCTTCGGCGCAGGCTAGCAACACGCCGAAAACCTTGGTGCCGCGCCGCGCCAGCCACAGATGGACATCCGGGTTGTCAAGCAGCTGACGCAGATCCGACGGTCGCGTCTGGTAGTGGGCATTGACCAGCAGCGCAAACGTCGAGCGCAGCAGCGATTCCTGCCCGGCAAGCGCAGCCGGATCGACACGTTCGAGCACCGGCGTCACACCAGACGGCGCCGGCGCCAGTTCGACGTCGAGCAGAAAGGCGCGGTTGAGCGCGTCCTCCAGCGGGTCGTCGGGCGGCCAGCGCAGCGCTTCGAACAGGTGCAGCGCGCGCCACTGCGGCATACGCTGATCGAGCAGCGCGCGAAAGCGGATATCGAACCCCCGCCCGCTGCCCTCGTAACCGTGCACGGTGCTGGCGAACACCAGCCGGTTGCCGGCCTCCAGCAGCCGCTCGAGCACGCCGACAGGTATCGCCGCCGCCTCATCGACCAGGATCAGTCCCGGTGCGGTTACCGCGCCGAACGCGCAGTCCGCGGGTAGCCGGAAAGCGAGCTGGCGGCCCGCGATCGTGACATCGCCCGGCGGACGCGGCTCGAGGCCTGCCTCGGTCAGCGCATGGCGATACAGCGTCTCGGCCGCGGCTCGATGCGGGGCGACCACCGTGACGCGCGCCAGACCGCCGAGCAGCAGGCGCGCCGCCGCGACGCCAAGCACCGTGGATTTGCCGCGCCCACGGTCGGCCGTGAGAACCAGCGGCCGCCGGGCATGCCCCAAGGCCACGCGCTGCACCGCCTTCACCACTAGACTCTGGTTCTCAGTCAGCCGAAATCCCGCAGTCGAGGACGCCGCCAGGCGGACCGCGAATGGACGGTTCGGTTCGACCACCTGTGTCGCCGGATGCGCTCGCCAGCAGCGCAGCAGGCGTTCGACAAACGCGCCATGCATATCCTCCAAGCGCCGCGGATGTGCCGCGAACCGGGCCTTGTCCGGATCTGGGTACGCGGCCCATTCGTCCAGCGCAGGCACCAGCAGCACGCAGTCGCCACCTCCGCGCAGGGTACCGACCGCGGCGGCGAAGGCGTCTGGATGGAAACCCTGGTGGGCGTTGCAGACCAGCAGGCGACACTCGCCGCCCAGACGCTGCGTGACCCGGGACGCCGGCGTGACCTGAACCCCGGAGGGCCCGCTTTCGGCAATCCATAAGGTTGCGGACAGCTCGGCCTCACCCAGCTGTGCAAGCAGCCAACGTTCACCCCAGACTTGATCGCCGCTTATCAGGAGCAGCCTGCGCGGGCCGGACGCAGCTATTCCAGCCAAAGAAAGGGTTCCTCGTAATGCGCATGCTCGGACCCGGTCGCCTGCATGCGTGCCTGTACCCTGGTCACCCGGATCAGTTGTTGGTCCATGGTCTTCGGATACAGGCGGAACAGGCGCGCGAGCACCATCGCGCGACGCGCCGCCGCGCGCTCGAGCCGACCGCGCTCGGCGTCGTCGAGGTGGTGCAGCTGGAGCAGCGCAGGGGCCCACCAGTCGATGAAGGCGCCGGCCAACCGGCGTTGCCGGCTCTCCGGCCACTCGGTGGTCAGCAGTAGGCGCGGAAAATGGCTCGCCGGGTGGTACGCATTCCGCGCATCGCGCCCACCCCCGGTCACATCGCGTTCGAACCAGGCCGCCGACGGACGTCGGCCGGCGCGCTCGGCGATCATTCGCTCGAGTTCGGGAAGAGCGGCAAACTCGTCTCGTGCCGCCTTTCCCGGCAGCCACCTGGCCGGCTCCGCGGGCGGCACGGCCTCGTCCGGCAGCAGCGTGTCGATCAGCACCAGCGGCTCGCGGGACTCGGCATCGAGCAGCCAGTACTCCAGCCGGTCTTGGAGTGGAAAAGGCGCCTGCGCCGCAAAGGCCTGCAGCGCGCCGATCAGCGGTTGACCGATGCTTTCGATCAGGCCGCCGGCCGCGGTTCCGCGCACCATCGCGCGCCGCAGGCCCTCGGCGGCCGACCAGGTCCCGAAACGCACCTCGGACAGGCCGGAGTGCGCGAGGATGTCCGGGTGTGCCGCGTACAGCACCCAGTGCACACCATCGACGCTCTCGGCCTCACCGGCGCCGACCCGGATGATCTGCAACACCCCCTGGAACGGGGCCATGATGCGGCGCGCGAGACACTCCACGATCATCTGCGGGAACCCGTCGGACGCAAAGCGCTTGGCACGCATCCGGTCCGCGTCGCACCGACGCGGACCCGGCAACCGCTGCCACTGGTCCTAAGCTGCATGTCGCACCACTCTCCTGACGCGGGCGCCGAGACCCTCCCCCAGAGTTAAGCACAATGGCAGTCGACGCGGCCCCGGGCGAGCCGGCGCGCCTCAGCCGGAGTTGAGCACCCTCATCGGCGGGACGCGCAGCAGACGGCGCGTCGCGAGCCAGCCTGATGACGCCCGCG
>CBDTXT010000426.1:0-2982 GCA_965364465.1 uncultured Chromatiaceae bacterium | reverse complement strand
TCCCATATTTCTTTCAATCCATACTTCTCGATATCCTCGTCCGAGGCATACTCGTTCACAAACGCCATCACTCGCTCCTCCTGCTATTCCAAATGACGCCGGGACCGGCCCTGCGTAGTTGCCGCGAGCCACCGCTCAACTGCAGTCGATTTCGCGAAGAATCCGTATGTAGTGCAATCCCGCCATTCGCCGATGGGCCGTCTGCTTTGCTGATCACCTTTCCCTGACACTCTCATCGGCATAGCGCAGCAGCGGGCTCAAAAAATACTCGATCATCCTTCGCGTCCCGGTCTTCGCCTCGACCGTCACGGTCATCCCGGGACTGAGCGGCACCGAGCGGTCATTGACCGCCATCACTGTCTGCCCCATCAGCACCCGCATCTTATAGACCAGGCCTCTCGCTTCATCTACAACGGCATCGTTCGACAAGTCGACAATCCGACCCGCGATGGTGCCGTATCTGGTGAAAGGAAAGGCATCGACCTTGATCTCCGCCGGCTGTCCAGGCCCGACGAACCCGATGTCTTTGTTCTCGAGTATCGCCTCGATTTCGAGGGCTGGCCGTTGCGGCACGATCACCATCAGTTCCTCCGCGGGCGTGACGATCGCACCGACGTTGCGGACCGCCAGCTGTTGCACCACGCCATCCACAGGCGCGGAGATCACACGCGACCGGAGCCTCACCAACGCCTTGGCCAGTTCGGTCTCCGCGATGCTGCGCCGCCGTTCCGCCGCCTCGACGCCCTCGAGCGTCTGTCGGTGAAACTCGCTGCGCGTATACCGGGTTCGGGCGTCGAGTTCCGCTAACGCGGCATCGAACTGCTCGACCCGCCGCTCTTCGGTCCGCAGTTCATACAATACCTGCAGGCGCTCCTGCTCGGTCTCGAGGTACTGCTGTTGTGACAACAGCTTCTGCTCGGCCAGTCCTTTCTCGGCTTTCGCTCGGCGCGTGACGATCGGCAGCAGCGCGTTCAGCTTCTCTATCTGTAGTTGCGCGGTTCGCTGCTCGGCCAAACGTTGCGCCTGCTCGCGCCCCAGCACCGACAGGCGATCCTCGAATTCCTGCCATTGCCGAATCAACAGACTATCGGCCGTGCCCGTCGTCGGCAGCGGACGGGGCGGCCCGTCGTTCTGCAACCAAGTGGCCAGTCGACGCAAGCGAGCGAGCCCGCGGACCGCGGCATCCAGTTCATGCTCCTGTCGGTCCAGATCGGCCCGGGCACGGCGTGCGTCGAGTTCGATCAGCGGGTCGCCGGCATGGACCTGCTGCCCCTCGACAACATGAATTCCGATGACTGTCCCGATTTCCAGCGGTTGAACCGTCTTGCTATGGCCGCTCGGTATGATCCGGCCCTGCGCCACGGTCACGATGTCGACTTCACTGAGCGTGGCCCATACGATCGCCAGTGTGAACATAAACAGGATGGCCCAGAGGATAGCCCGACCCGCCGGAGCCGGCGGTGTTGCCTGTACCTCGAGCGCGGCCGGAAGGAAGGCAGTTTCAGGGAACCGCTTCACAGGCCCTCCCCCACGGTCGATCGCGTTCCTGCGGCTTGCATGGTCGCCCCAGCCTGCAGCGCATGCAGCCGCGCATAAAGGCCCGGCTTGCGCATCAGCCCCGCATGACTGCCCTGCTCGACGATGCGCCCCTGATCCATGACGAGGATACGATCGGCCTGGCGGACCGCGCTGAGACGATGCGCGATAATGAACACGGTGCGACCCCGACAAATGGCGCGCATGTTTCGCTGAATCCTGTACTCAGATTCGTAGTCGAGTGCGCTGGTGGCCTCGTCAAGGATGAGCACCCTGGGATTGGCGACCAGTGCGCGTGCGATCGCGAGCCGTTGGCGCTGCCCACCCGAGAGGTTCGCGCCCTGTTCATCGATTTGGGTATCGTAGCCTTCCGGCAACTCCAGGATGAATTCATGCGCACCGGCAAGTCTGGCCGCCGCGATCACCGCATCCATCGACAGCGCGGGATTCGCCAGCGCGATGTTCTCGCGTACACTGCGGTGGAAAAGAAAGTTCTCCTGCAACACCACGCCGACCTGGCGGCGCAGCCAAGCCGGCTCGACCAGGGCCAGATCGACATTGTCGATGCATACACGTCCGCTTTCCGGCACATACAGGCGTTGAATCAGCTTGGTAAGCGTGCTTTTGCCGGACCCTGAACGACCGACGATACCGATCACCTCGCCGGGCCGGATCGCGAGGGTAATATCATGCAACACCCGCGGACCATCCGTGCCGTATCGAAAGCCGACATGATCGAACCGCACCGCGCCGTCGAGCTGTGGCAGTGTCGTGCGCCCGGGTCGATATCCAGGCTCGGTCGGTGTCTCCAGTATGTCACCCAGACGGCGCATCGAGATACCGGCCTGCTGAAAGTCCTGCCATAGCTGCACCAGGCGCAGGATCGGGCCACTGACCCGTCCGGCGATCATGTTGAACGCGATGAGCTGCCCGACCGACAGCTCGCCCTTCATCACCAGGGTCGCGCCGATCCAGAGGATCATCACGACGGTGACCTTGTTGATCAGGCCTGCGATCTGGCTGGCGATGTTGCCGAGGTTCGTCGCGTTGAACCCGGCAGTCACATAGGCCGCGAGCTGCTCTTCCCAGCGGCGCTGCATCTGGGGCTCGACCGCCATCGATTTCAGCGTCTGGATCCCGCCTACCGCCTCGACCAGGAAGGCCTGATTCTCGGCACCACGGTTGAACTTCTCCTCGAGACGCCGGCGCAGAATCGGCGTCACGACCGCCGAGAGCAGCACGTACAACGGGATCGCCCCGGCCACCAGTGCGGTGAGCACGGGGCTGTAGACATAGAGCACGATGAGGAAGACCAGCGTGAACAAGAGATCGATCACCAGGGTCAGTGCCGAACCGGTGAGAAAACCACGGATGTTATCGAGTTCGCGAACGCGTGCGATCGAGTCGCACTTAGGGAAGAAATTGGAAATGCTATTAAATCTTCTG
>CBDTXT010000425.1:0-2986 GCA_965364465.1 uncultured Chromatiaceae bacterium | reverse complement strand
CGTAGGTAACGGTGATTTCGCCGGCCTCTTGGGTGTCTGTCAGGGTGCAGATCGGGCTCGCCGAAAACTCCCACGCGGTGGCGGGGGGGGCGAGGAGGAGGAAGGCGAGGACAGTGCGCATGAGGAGGATCTAGGCGGATCGCGGCGGTGGGCAAGGTTGGGGTGATGCAACGGGGTGTGCGGTGGTTTGGAATGTGATGCGGGAATCGTGAGTTAATGCAGGGTTTTTTGGGGGTTTGGGACGTATGCAATGCGTACACAGGCTGTACACAATGCGTACGTACGCGGTGTACGGTTTGGGTGGGTTAAGGCGGCGCGCGGTGGGGAGTGTGAATGAGAGGTTAATGTTTGGAGGGTGTCGGGGTAGACCCCGACCTACGCTTGCTGCCCAGCGCGGCCGAGCGGTGTACGTAATTCTTATACAAGTGTTCCTAGGGCCAATCGTGCGTTCCTTTTGGAATTGCCGATTTAATGTTCTCCAATTTAATCGATTCAAGATGATCAAGAACCTTACGAACGAAGATGTTTGAGGCATATTCATTGCCTTCAACACTGAAAGTGATACCTCTGCTCGTAATGGCGACGCCGGAGTTTTCACCTCGGATTGGCTTATCTTTTTTGCCTGCCAGTTCTTGCTTGGCGAAGGGCATCCGTAATTTTGCTACATCTTTTTTCATTTGGTTTGTTGCTGCTGCTGTCTCCTCGCCAAAGCATTGCTTATGTTGATCCATAGTTCGCAAGACTTCATAGGCGCCAAGTGTCCAAAGCCAGAATAAATCATAGTATTCGTTAAAATCTTTGCAGATTCCGCTGTACCAGTCAGAAGAAATCTCATTGAGTTTGTCGCCGCATCTCATGAGGGCCCGCAGTTGAACGTCAGTGAAAAGGGAAAAAGCTAGTAACGCTTCTTTTTCAAAAAGCTGCTTGATCGGGTCACTCATTACAAACCACTCCGTTGACCATTAATTTTCATTATGACCAGAGCGTCAGTCACCTTACCGCTTCCCCCCATACCTGCTCTTCCCGCCGCGCATGCCGCCTCGGCCACCAGTACTCCGACCTGACGCCTTCTGCGCGTCATCGACCGCTTTATCGACGGCTTGTTGCCGTGCCAGCGGGTCGTCGGAGATGGTGAGTTCGACGGTCTCTAGCCGTTTGACCTCGTCTCGCAGGCGGGCGGCTTCTTCGAATTCGAGGTTTTCGGCCGCTTTTCGCATGTCGGTGCGTAGCCCTTCCAGCACGGTGGCGAGGTTGCCCCCTGCGAGCGGGTTGTCGACCTTCGCGGTCACGCGGTTCATGTCCACGTCGCCTTTGTAGAGGCCTGCGAGGATATCCTCGACGTTCTTTTTGACCGTCATCGGCGTGATGTCGTGTTCTTCGTTGTAGGCGAGTTGTTTGACGCGGCGGCGTTCGGTTTCCTTCATTGCGCGTTCCATGGAACCCGTGATGCGGTCTGCGTACATGATGACGCGGCCGTCGGCGTTGCGCGCGGCGCGGCCGATGGTTTGCACGAGGGATGTTTCGGAGCGCAGGAAGCCTTCCTTGTCGGCATCCAGGATCGCCACCAAACCACATTCTGGAATATCGAGCCCCTCGCGCAGCAGGTTGATGCCGATCAGCACGTCGAAGGCACCAAGGCGCAGATCGCGCAGGATTTCGATCCGCTCGATCGTGTCGATATCGGAGTGCATATAGCGCACGCGGATGCCCTGTTCGTGCATGTATTCGGTCAGGTCCTCGGCCATGCGTTTGGTCAGGGTCGTGACCAGCGTGCGATAGCCGTCGGCGGCGACTTTGCGCACCTCGTCGAGCAGGTCATCGACTTGCATGTCCACGGGGCGGATTTCGATTTGCGGATCAATCAGGCCTGTGGGGCGGATGATCTGTTCGGTGAAGATGCCGCCGGTTTGTTCCAGCTCCCATGCCGCTGGCGTGGCTGACACAAAGACGGATTGCGGGCGCATGGCGTCCCATTCCTCGAACTTCAGCGGGCGGTTGTCCATGCAGGAGGGCAGGCGGAAGCCGTGTTCGGCCAGCGTCATTTTGCGCCGGAAGTCACCTTTGTACATACCGCCGATTTGCGGGACGGAGACATGGCTTTCATCAGCGAAGACGATGGCGTTGTCGGGGATGAATTCGAAAAGCGTGGGCGGTGGCTCGCCCGGGGCGCGGCCTGTCAGGTAGCGCGAGTAGTTCTCGATCCCGTTGCAGACGCCGGTGGCCTCGAGCATTTCGAGGTCGAAGTTGGTGCGTTGTTCAAGCCGCTGTGCTTCGAGCAGTTTGCCTTCGCCGACCAGTTGGTCGAGTCGCATGCGCAGTTCTTTTTTGATCCCGATGACAGCCTGCTGCATCGTGGGTTTTGGCGTGACGTAGTGCGAGTTGGCGTAGACGCGGACCTTGTCGAAGGTGGCGGTTTTTTCGCCGGTCAGCGGGTCGAATTCGGTGATCGCTTCGAGCTCTTCGCCGAAGAAGGACAGTTTCCATGCACGGTCGTCAAGGTGGGCGGGCCAGATTTCCAAGCTATCGCCGCGCACGCGGAAGGTGCCGCGTTGGAAGGCGGCATCGTTGCGCCGGTATTGTTGCGCGATCAGGTCGGCGATGATCTGGCGTTGGTCATAGTCGTTGCCGACGTGGATATCCTGCGTCATCGCGCCATAGGTTTCGACCGATCCGATACCGTAGATGCACGACACTGAGGCCACGATGATCACGTCGTCACGTTCCAGAAGCGCGCGGGTGGCCGAGTGGCGCATCCGGTCGATCTGTTCGTTGATCTGGGATTCTTTCTCGATGTACGTATCCGACCGCGCAACGTAGGCTTCGGGCTGGTATTAGTCATAGTAGCTGACGAAGTATTCGACGGCGTTGTCGGGGAAGAACCCCTTGAATTCGCCGTAGAGCTGGGCGGCAAGTGTCTTGTTCGGCGCAAGGATGATGGTCGGGCGCTGCGTTTCCTCGATCATCTTGGCCATGGTGAAGGTTTTGC
>CBDTXT010000424.1:0-3000 GCA_965364465.1 uncultured Chromatiaceae bacterium | reverse complement strand
ACATCAGGTCGACGATCAGCTTGAGTTCGTGCAGGCACTCGAAATAGGCCATCTCGGGCGCATAGCCTGCCTCGACCAGTGTATCGAAACCGGCCTTTACCATTTCGACCGCGCCGCCGCACAGCACGGCCTGCTCACCGAACAGGTCAGTCTCGGTCTCGTCCTTGAAGCTGGTCTCGATGATACCGGTGCGCCCACCGCCGATCGCCGAGGCGTAAGACAGAGCGATCTCATGGGCGCGGCCAGACGCGTCCTGTGCCACCGCGACCAGATCAGGAATGCCACCACCGCGGGTGAACTCGTTACGCACCGTGTGTCCCGGTGCCTTGGGGGCGATCATGACCACGTCGAGATCGGCGCGCGGCACGATCTGGTTGTAGTGGATCGCGAAGCCATGGGCGAATGCCAGCACCGAGCCCTGTTTCAGGCTTGGTTCGATCTCGCCGCGGTACAGCTGCGACTGGAACTCATCCGGCGTCAGCACCATCACCAGGTCGGACTCGGCGACCGCATCGGGGACGCTCTTGACCGTCAGGCCAGATTCCTCGGCCTTGCGGGCCGACGCCGAACCGGGGCGCAGCGCGACCCGCACGTCCACGCCGGAGTCCTTCAGATTGTTCGCATGGGCGTGGCCCTGAGAGCCATAACCGATCACCGCAACCTTCATCCCTTGGATGATGGAGAGGTCGCAGTCTTTGTCGTAATAGATGTTTATCGCCATGGCGCGTTATCCTTAGAAGTTGGCTTGAAATCGGTTGGGAGTCAGATGGCGAGACGCTTTCCGCCGCGGGCGATGCCCAGCGGCCCCGAGCGCACCGTCTCGATGATCAGTTCCGGGTCCAGCACGCGGATGAAGGCATCGAGCTTCGGGCCGTCGCCGGTCATCTCGATCGTGTAGGAGACGTCGGTCACATCGATCACATTGCCGCGGAATATGTCGGCGAGGCGCTTCAGCTCGTCACGCATCGCCTGATCGGCCCGCACCTTAATCATCATCAGCTCGCGCTCGATGTGCGGACCCTCCGAGAGATCTACCAGCTTGACCACGTCGACCAGCTTGTTCAGCTGTTTCGTGATCTGCTCGATAATCGCCTCGTCTCCACTGGTGACCAGCGTCATACGCGACAGGGTCGGGTCCTCGGTCGGGGCCACGGTCAGCGACTCGATGTTGTAACCGCGGGCGCTGAACAGGCCAGCGACACGCGACAGGGCGCCGGCCTCGTTTTCCATCATGACTGAAATGATGTGGCGCATCAGGCGAGCTCCCTGTCCGAGGACAAATGTGGCGACAGGTGCATCTCGTGGTGTCCCTTACCGGCTTCGATCATCGGATAGACGTTCTCCGAGGGGTCTACGATGATGTCCATGAACACCAGTCGATCCTTCATGCCGAACGCCTCGCGGTAGGCGCCCTCGAGGTCGGCCGGCTTGTCGATCCGCATGCCCACATGCCCGAAGCTCTCGGCAAGCATCTTGAAATCGGGCAGGGCATCGACGTAGGAATGCGAATAGCGCCCGTCATAGAAGAACTCCTGCCACTGGCGCACCATGCCCATGTAGCCGTTGTTGAGCAGGACCACCTTGACCGGCAGGTCGTACTGCCTGCAGGTGGCAAGCTCCTGAATGCACATCTGGATGCTTGCCTCGCCGGTCACGCAGGCCACGGTCGCATCCGGGAACGCCTGCTGAACGCCCATCGCCGCCGGTAAGCCGAAGCCCATCGTGCCCAGGCCGCCGGAATTGATCCAGCGCCGCGGTTTCTCGAACGGGTAGAACTGGGCCGCAAACATCTGGTGCTGGCCAACGTCCGAGGTCAGGTAGAAATCGCTGTCCTTGGTGACCTTGTACATCGCCTCGACCGCGTATTGCGGCTTGATCGACTCGCTGCCCTGCTCGTAGCGCAGACAGTCGAGGCCACGCCAGCTCCCGATCCGATCCCACCAGGCCTTGAGTTTCTCCGCATCAGGCTTGCGCTGATTCTCCTTCAGCACACGCAGCATGTCCTGCAGGACACCGCGTACCTGGCCGACGATCGGCACGTCGACGCGCACCGTTTTCGAGATCGACGCCGGATCGACATCGACGTGGATGATGCGCGCGTTCGGGCAGAAGTGCGCGATCTTGCCTGTCACCCGATCGTCGAACCGGGCGCCGATCGCGATCAGCACGTCGGTCTCGTGCATCGCCATGTTGGCCTCGTAAGTACCGTGCATGCCCAACATCCCGATGAACTGGCGATCGCTGGCCGGGAACGCGCCCAGGCCCATCAGCGTGTTGGTGATCGGGAATCCGGTAGTGTGCACGAGTTCCGTCAGTTGCTGGGACGCCTCCCCGAGGACCACCCCCCCGCCGGTGTAGATGACCGGGCGTTCGGCATTGAGCATCATCTCGACCGCCTTGCGAATCTGGCCAAGGTGACCCTTCTCAACCGGGTTGTAAGACCGCATCTCGACCTTTTCCGGATAACGATAGGCAATCCGGACACCTGGATCCGTCACGTCCTTGGGTATGTCGACCACCACCGGTCCGGGGCGCCCGGACGCGGCGATGTAGAAGGCTTTCTTGATCGTCTCCGCCAGGTCCTCGACGCGCTTGACCAGAAAATTGTGTTTGACGCAGGGACGGGTAATGCCGACCGTGTCCACCTCCTGGAACGCGTCCGAGCCGATCACCGGGGTCGGAACCTGGCCGGTGAGGATCACCATCGGAATCGAGTCCATATAGGCGGTCGCGATGCCGGTCACCGCATTGGTCGCCCCCGGGCCGGAAGTCACGAGCACCACGCCGACCTTGCCGGTGGCACGCGCGTAACCGTCCGCGGCATGGGTGGCCGCCTGTTCATGGCGGACCAGGATGTGGCGCACGTCCCCTTGTTGGAACAGCGCATCGTAAATGTGCAGCACGGCGCCGCCCGGGTAGCCCCAGACGTACTCCACCCCTTCGTCTTTCAGTGCCTGAACGACGATTTCGGCACCACTGAGTTCCACCTTGATGACCTCC
>CBDTXT010000423.1:0-3003 GCA_965364465.1 uncultured Chromatiaceae bacterium | reverse complement strand
CCAACATCAAGCCGGCCGGGGGGCCGGTGCATCTGTCGCTGGCATTCACCCCATCGCATCTCGAGATCATCGCCCCGGTCGTGCAGGGCGGGTGCCGCGCGCGCCAGGACCGCCACGATGGCGATGCCACGGACCTGGTGCTGCCGGTCATCGTTCACGGCGACGCGGCCTTTATCGGACAGGGTGTGGTGACCGAGACCCTGAGTCTGTCGAAGACCTCCGCCTACGGCACCGGGGGCACCATCCACGTGGTGGTGAACAACCAGATCGGATTTACCACGAGCCATCCGCAGGAGGCGCGCTCGACGCTGTATTGCACCGAGGTGGCGAAGCTGATTCAGGCGCCGATTCTTCATGTCAACGGCGATGACCCGGATGCGGTGCTGTTCGTCACCCGGCTGGCGCTCGAATATCGCCAGACTTTCCACAACGACGTGGTGATCGATTTGGTCTGCTATCGTCGACAGGGGCACAACGAGGCCGACGAGCCGATGATGACCCAGCCGCAGATGTACCGCCGCATCCGGCAGATGCGCACAACGCGTGCGCTGTATGCGGACCGGTTGGTCGACGATGGTCTTATCGGGGTTGACGAGCCCGACGCAATGCGCGAGGCCTACCGGGTCGCTCTGGAGCACGGGCAGGTCGTCGTACGGGAGTTTCTGCACGGCTCGCGCACCGGGTACGAGGCACACTGGGAGCAGTACCTGAACGCGCGCCCTGGCGAGCGGGTGGAGACCACTGTGCCGCTCGAGCGGCTGCGGTCGCTGGGTGAGCGGGCGTTGCAACTGCCGGACGGTTTCGAACTGCAACGCAGCGTCGCACGGGTGGTGGACGAACGCTGGCGCATGCTGCGCGGTGAGGTTCCGCTGGATTGGGGCATGGCCGAGACACTGGCCTATGCGACCCTGCTGCACGAAGGGCATGCGGTGCGCCTTTCCGGACAGGATTCGGTGCGTGGCACGTTCGCGCACCGGCACGCCGCCTATCACGATCAGCAGACCTTCGCGCGTCACGTCCCGTTGGCCGGCCTGTTCGAGGGCCAACCGCAGTTCGAAGTGATCAATTCGCTGCTTTCGGAGTTGGCCGTGCTGGGCTTCGAATACGGTTACGCGACCTCGAAGCCAAACACCCTGGTGATCTGGGAGGCGCAGTTCGGCGACTTCGCCAATGGGGCGCAGATCGTGATCGATCAGTTCATCGGCAGCGGCTTTCTCAAATGGGGGCGGCTGTGCCAGCTCACGCTGTTCCTGCCACATGGTTTCGAAGGGCAGGGGCCGGAGCACTCCTCGGCCCGCCTGGAGCGGTTCCTGCAGCTGTGTGCAGAGTTGAACATGCGGGTTTGGGTCCCCACGACGCCGGCCCAGTTCTTCCATTTGCTGCGAGACCAGATCAAGCGTCGATTCCGTCGCCCGTTGATCGTGATGACCCCCAAGAGCCTGCTGCGCCACCCGCTCTCGAAGTCGACGCTGGGCGCCTTCAGCGATGGCGCGCTGGCAACGGTGCAACCCGAGGCCGACCCGTTGCAGCCGGCCGCGGTGCGCCGGGTCGTCCTGTGCAGCGGCAAGGTGTATTTCGATCTACTCGTCGCGCGCCGTGAGCGCGCCATCGAGGACATTGCGATACTGCGCGTCGAACAGTTGTATCCCTTCCCCAGGCGCCGCCTCGCCGAGCTGCTGGGCGCGTATCCGACCGTCGTGGAAATCGTTTGGTGTCAGGAGGAGCCACGTAACCAGGGGGCCTGGTATCAGATTCAGCACCATTTGCGGGCCCTGACCCTGCCCGAGCAGTCACTCGGCTACGCCGGTCGTGCCCCGTCCGCGTCCCCGGCGTGCGGCGATGCGGCGCTACATCGGGTGCAGCAGCAGGCCCTGGTGGATGTCGCACTGGCCCCCGGGCGTGTGGAGGACCTGGGTGAGCGTCTCGAAGATACCGACGAGCACTAGTGGGCTGCTTGGCCCTATCGCTCCAAGATCCCAGATCCCGGTGAGAATCAGCGTGGCTCGATGAAGAACCGCATGATCGCGGCGGAGGTTTCGCCGTCGGCCAAGATGGCGGCGGTCCATTTGGGCACCGCCTGGATGGCCCATATGATAAAGACGATCAGCACGATCTTCCTGCCGCGCGACATCGCGTTGAGCCGCTCGCGCAGTTCGCTGGAGGCACCCCCTTTGGCCTCGTCATCCATCTCCGCTCCTTTTCCGACGCGCCGCGAGGTCGCGGCCCCGGCCAAATCGTCCCGAATCTGCACGCAAGCGTAGCACCGCATCCTTAGGGTCGGGCATGCTGCCGATAATCTGGTCTGCTCGATGTCGGATAATGAGATATTTTCAAAGACTATTAATCAAATAAAAACAAAAATATAAGAGTTAATTATTATGTCAGTTCGAGAAAGTGCATGCGGTGCTTCCTTTGGGCGTTCTCTGGATTCCGGGTAGTTTGCGGGCCCATTGCCGTGGCAGGGTTTCCTAAACTTCCGGTCCAGCGGGTGCAGACTGATGCGCCGAGTTGGCGAACTGGATCGCCCGCACCCGACGACGAACGCCGCGTCGCGGCGCCGAACCTGAAACCGATTGGAGGTGCAACGTGTCGAGAACAACCACTATGCTGCTGGCCCTGTTGGCGGGCGGCTTCGTATCCTTCGCCCATGGCGCCTCGCCGGCCCCGGCCGATGCGCGCGTGTATTTCATTTCACCGAGTGACGGTGCCGTCGTCAGCAGTCCGGTGACCGTCCGGTTTGGGCTGAGTGGCATGGGCGTTGCGCCGGCTGGCGTCGAAAAGGCGGACACCGGGCATCATCACCTGCTCATCGACTTGCCGGAACTGCCGGAGCCGGGCAAGCCGTTACCGGCCGATGATCATCACAAGCACTTCGGCGGTGGTCAGACCGAGACCACGGTCGAGCTTGCGCCCGGGGAACACACGCTGCAGCTGCTGGTGGGCGAGCACAACCATGTGCTGTACGACCCGCCGGTCGTCTCGGACAGTATCACGATAACCGTC
>CBDTXT010000422.1:0-3011 GCA_965364465.1 uncultured Chromatiaceae bacterium | reverse complement strand
CTTCTGCCGGCCGCTGCGGCCTCCGCAATGTCCTCGCGGATGTCGGGAAAGGACTGTCGGTCGGGCGCATGTCCGGAAACCGCCGGCGAACCGGCTTCCGGCAAAACGTCGAGGTTTCGACGCTTTGGGAACTGCAGGCCGGGCCGGAGACCCGACGCCGCGCGGGGCCGAGATTCTGTGTCGGCATAACCTTTTGTTTTCAATGAGGAAACGAACTTGGCACGGGATTCGCTTAGTGAGGGCAGACACCCAGTCACCGGAGCACGAAACATGGAAACCCTCGGCCGCGGCAACAACGGCAATCTCGCCCTGGTCAACCCGCTCCAGGCCCACGGGACCGTGGTGCCTGCCGCACCGGAGAATCTCGGTCCGCGCGTGCTCGAACTCTCGAGTATCCTGCAGACGACGCTCGAGATCGAGTCGCAGATCGATTTGTTCGGCAAGGAGATACAGCGCTACCTGGCGATCGACGGGCTGATCTACACGCTACCGGATGGCGAACAGCGCGTGGCCTACGGCAGCGACGCGGCCCACCGCGCCACGTACGATCTGAAACTGCACGACCGGTCGCTGGGCAGCGTGCGCGTCTGCCGCGAAGTCCCGTTCACACGCAAGGAGATCGGTTCGCTGGAAAACCTGCTGTGTGCGCTGGTCTACCCGCTGCGCAATGCGCTGAGCTACCGGCAGGCCGTCGAGATGGCCTCGCGTGACCCACTGACCGGGGTGCAGAACCGGCTCGCACTGAGCAATGCACTGATGCGCGAGGTGGATCTCGCCAGGCGCCAGCAACTGCCGCTGTCGATGCTGGTGATCGACATCGACCATTTCAAGGCATTCAACGACCGGCATGGCCATGCATTCGGCGACGACGTGCTGGTCGCCGTCTCGCAGGGCATTGCCAACACGATCCGCCGCAGCGACCTGCTGTTCCGTTTCGGCGGCGAGGAGTTCGTCGTGCTGGCAAGCCATACCCAGGAACAGGGCGCACTGCTGCTGGCCGAGCGCATCCGGGAAAACATCGCCGCGCTGCAGTCGGTGCGTGGCAGCAAGGTGCAGGTCACGGTCAGCGTCGGCGCCGCACGCCTCGCGGCAGACGAGGACGCCGAGTCCTTCTTCAGCCGCGCCGACCAGGCGCTCTATGCGGCAAAGAACGCGGGCCGCGACTGCAGCCGGCTCGCCTGAGCGTCCCTATCAGTCGCCGCGCCCGGTCGCACACTGGCCCAACAGTGCACAGCGCGCGCAGGCCGGCTGCTTTCGACACACCGCCTTGGCATGCACGACGATCAGTGCGTGATATTGCTGGTATGACGCGACGTCGCCGGACAGTGCGCACTCGAAGCCGGCGCGCAGCTCCTCGTAACTCTCTCCACCCTGCACCAGTCCGAGGCGCAGCAGCAGGCGCCGGGTATAGGCATCGATCACGAACACCGGCCGATGCAGTGCATACAGCAGGATGTCGTCCGCCGTTTCAGGGCCGACGCCGTTCACGGAGAGCAGCCCGCTGCGCTGTTGGTCCGTCGGCAGGCCGGCGAAAGCCTCGAGCCCACCCTGGCGGTCAAGGAACTGGCACAGGTTGCGCAGCCGCCGCGCCTTGATATTGAAATAGCCGGACGGCCGGATGGCCGCAGCCAGCGTGTCGTGGTCGGTGTCCAGCAATGCCGGCAGCGACAGCAGGCCGGCCGCCTTGAGACGATCGATCGCCCGTTCCACGTTCGACCAGGCGGTATTCTGGGTCAGCACGGCGCCAACCACCACCTCGAAGGCCGACTCCGCCGGCCACCAGGGTTGCGCGCCGTAGGTCTTGCGCAGCGCCCGGTAGAGCGACCGCAGCGTGCCCGGCGCGGGTCCCGACGGTGAAATGCCGCGTGCCATCGACTCAGCGCGGCGGGCGGGCCTTCCAGGGGGAGGCCGGGGCCTTCGCGGTCTTTTTCGCCGGCCTGCGCGCCAGACTGCCCCAGGGGCGATCGTCGGGCAGACCGACAACCTCGAGCAGCGCACGGCGCTCGTCGGGTTCGAGTTCCCGCCAGCCGCCGGCCTTGACCCGGCTGTCGAGGATGATCGGGCCATAGCGTACCCGCTTCAGGCGCGACACGGTGGCGCCGACCGCCTCCCAAAGGCGTCGCACCTCGCGCTTGCGCCCTTCCATGATCACCAGGTGGAACCAGTGATTACGGCCCTCGCCGCCGGCATCGACGACGTCTTCGAAGCGGGCCGGCCCGTCTTCCAGTTCGACCCCCTCGACCAGTCGCCGGACCATCGCTTCGGTGACCTCGCCATTGACCCTGACCGCGTACTCGCGATCGACCCGGTTCCTCGGGTGCATCAGGCGGTTGGCCAATTCGCCGTCGCTGGTGAACAACAGCAGCCCCGCGCTGTTCACGTCGAGTCGCCCGACCGCGACCCAGCGGCCGGCCGGCAGGCGTGGCAGATGCGCGAACACGGTGTCGCGACCCTCGGGGTCATGCCGCGTCACGACCTGGCCCTCGGGCTTGTTGTAGATGATCGCGAAGCGCTGATTGCTGACCAGCCGTCGGCTGCCGACCGGTCGGCCGTCGACCTCGATCCGGTCCTCCGCGCTCGCACGGTCACCGAGCTTCGCGACCGCGCCGTTGACCTTGACGCGGCCGGCCGCTATCAGCCCCTCGAGTTGTCGCCGCGACCCGAGCCCGGCGTTGGCGAGGAGCTTCTGCAGGCGCTCTCCGGCAGGCCGCCTGGGCTTCATCGCCGACCTGGTGCAGGTTCCGCCTGCTGTTCCGCCCCGGAAGCACTGTCAGGCGCGCCGTCCAAGGTCCCGGTCTCGTCGGCCGGGGCCACTGCGTGCCCGCCATCGCCCCCGGCGCGCTCTTCGGTCGCGCCGTGCGCGACGTCCCCCCCGGCATCCCGGTAGGTCGGGCTGTGCCCGACGTCGTCATCGGCAGGCACAGCCTGCCCTACGGTTGCGCCGTCGGCGGCGGGCTCGGCCTGCCCTACGGTTGCATCGTCGGCGGCGGGCTCGGCCTGCCCTACAGCTG
>CBDTXT010000421.1:0-3020 GCA_965364465.1 uncultured Chromatiaceae bacterium | reverse complement strand
GGGTAACTCTCAAAATGCCTTCTTCGGATAGGGTTGAGGCGACTGGCCGCACAGTGGGCGACGGTCTCATGGGCTGCCGACACCCTCCCTCCGCCTCAATCACGCCGTGACGGGCGCTGGGCGACGTCAACCGGGCAGCCCGGCTTCGCGCCGTCTGCCGAGCAGCCGCTCGAGATCAAGCGGGTTCCGGTAGGGCTGGGTCTCGGCAAACTCGGCAAGGTGGAAAGACCGATCGAGGTCCTGCACCTTTGCGGCAACCAGGTCGCCGCGTGGCGCCTCCGCATACAACACAGCGGAGGATGTCTGCAGCGGCGATCGCGTCTCGGTCGCTTTCCGCGGCACGCAGCGCGCCGGCCAGGCGACCAGCGACATCGCAGGCCAGCTGCCGAAGCCTGAGTCGTGCCATCTTGAGCCAGTCCTGGAAGACCGGCTCGCGTGCAATGTATCCCTCGAGCAGATCCCCTCGATAAAGGTCCAATGTGCCCTGAAGGTCGTCTGGATCTTCGGAACCGGCAAGTCTCTCGAACGTCATCACGTCGATTGTGCATGCCGTGGGCTTGAGTGCGATGCGGTCGCCCGGGGTGTCGATCAACGCCGGACAAAGATGACGGAGTCTCGACAACGCGATACGACTTCGGAGGCGGGCCATGTGCCATCTGATCAGGAAACACTCGGGCCTCCAGGGCACGGGTGTCGGCCCGATCCCGGTCCGGGACATCGGCGGGCACGAGATCTTCAGTCAGGGGGCGAGCGGCGAGGCACATGCACTCGCACACCGACCGTTCGATACCGGCCAGTTTGAACTCGGCCATCAGCTACCCGGGGAACGGCTCGCCGGCTGCGGTGGCCAAGTCAGCGACCGGGTTCACCTGCTGCGGATGTCGGGTGGATCTGCTGGCTGCAATCGCAACGCGTTGTTGCGATCGTGCGGGCATGCCGAGAATGCATCGATGCTACGCTGAATGAGCCAGTTGCCCGAGTAGGTATATGACACCAGGTTCAATGCAGGCCACGCAGCGCCACCCGATGTTCGGGGGGCCGCTTCGATCGCCCGGCACCGGGGACGCCGGGGCATGAGGCGCGTGATGTGCGTGGGTGTCGCGACCTTGGATATCGTCAACCGGGTGGCGTGTTATCCGGCGGAAGACAGCGAGGTGCGTGCCCTCGCGCAGTCGCGGCGCATGGGTGGCAATGCGGCGAATACCGCCTCGGTGATGTCCCAACTCGGCGCGCAGGCCTCCTGGGTCGGCAACCTCGCACAGCCGGCGGAGCTCGTCGAGCGCGGTTTCGCCCGGTACGGTGTCGACATATCGCTGGCGACGCGTATCCCGGGGGCGACGATGCCGACCTCGTATATCCTGCTCAGCGATGCCAACGGGTCACGCAGCATCGTGCATTTTCGCGACCTGCCCGAATATCGTGCGGCAGATTTCCAACAGCTGGACCTGCGCGCTTTCGACTGGGTGCACTTCGAGGGTCGCGCGATCGAACAGCTGGTGCCGATGGTGCGCCGTGCGCGCGGCGTGTGCGGTCTGCCGGTATCCGTCGAGGTGGAAAAGCCGAGGGACGGGATCGAGGCGTTGTTCGAACAGGCCGACCTGCTGCTGTTCTCCAGCGATTACGCGCGGGCGAGAGGTTTCTGTGATGCACCGGCGCTGTTGCGCAGCCTGCCCCGCGGCATTCTGGCGACCTGTACCTGGGGCGCCGACGGGGCCTGGGCCATCGATCATCACGGACGGCTGCTGCACGCACCGGCGCCACCGCTGCGATCGGTGGTCGACACGATCGGCGCCGGCGACGTGTTCAACGCCGCACTCGTGCATGCACTGAGCGGTGCTCAGCCGGTCGAGCAGGCGCTGCAGTCCGCGGTGGCACTGGCTTCTGCACAATGCACTCGCGAGGGGATCGCACTGAGCGATCGTTGAACGGGCCGGTGGGTGGCTCGCCCCCATCGCGCGTATTCGAGAATCAGAGGGACATCGAGATGACTATGAAGGGGAAAGTGGCCGTGGTCACCGGGTCGACCAGCGGCATCGGGATGGGTGTCGCATCTGCATTCGCTGCGCAGGGCGCCGACGTGCTGCTCAACGGCTTTGGCGACGCGGCCCGGATCAGCGAACTGCGCGAGTCGCTGGCGCGTAACCACCGCGTGCGCGTCGAGTACAGCGCGGCAGACATGTCCAAGCCCGCTGAGATACAGGCTATGATCGAGCAGGCGAATGCCGAGTTGGGCCGTGTCGATATCCTGGTGAACAATGCCGGCATACAGCATACCGCCCTTGTCCACGAGTTCCCTGCGGAACGCTGGGACGCAATTATCGCGATCAACCTTTCTGCAGCCTTTCATGCGATACAGCAGGTGCTGCCCATGATGCTCGATCGCAACTGGGGCCGCATCGTCAACATCGCTTCGGCGCATGGGCTGGTCGCCTCGCCGAACAAGGCCGCCTATGTGGCGGCGAAGCATGGCCTCATGGGCCTGACCAAGGTGGTGGCGCTCGAGACCGCGACCACCGGCATCACCTGCAATGCGATCTGTCCGGGCTGGGTGCTGACACCGCTGGTGCAGCGGCAGATCGACGCTATCGCAGCCCGCGATGCGCTGGATCCCGCCGCTGCGAAGTTGAAACTGCTCAGCGAGAAGCAGCCCTCGCTCGAATTTGCGACGCCCGAACAGATTGCTGCAGCAGCGGTGTTTCTGTGCAGCGATGCAGCGGCGCAGATCCGCGGCATCGGACTGCCCGTCGATGGCGGCTGGACCGCGCAGTAGCGATCGACGTCTTGACGTGGCGCGCCGGGTCCGTTCGGTGAAACGACCCGACAGGCTGTGCAGACCATCTGATTCGGGGAAGCGATAGCCCGGCTTCTGGACGCTGCTGGCAGCGGGCAGCTGCTGAGCAAATGGAGTTCTTCGTCGACCGTGCACACCTCTGCCGTCGACGACAACGGCATCGGCTGCGCAATCACGGCGTCTGCGGGTTACGGCTCCGGGGAAATGCCGGCCGGGACCGGTCTGTGGC
>CBDTXT010000420.1:0-3021 GCA_965364465.1 uncultured Chromatiaceae bacterium | reverse complement strand
GGTTGGGTCAGCCGCGGGGCTTGTCGCCGATCTGGGCGATCTGCCAGACAGCGAGGTTTTGTGGTGGGCAGGCGAGTTGTCCCGTCAATGCCAGCAGATGCACGCAGATCTGCTGTTTCTGGTTCCGTGGGCGGGATCGGCGGCTGCGTCGAATGCCGTTGATGGCCTGCCAGCGATCGATGCGATCCCGTCATTGCGAGCATTGGCCGGGATTGAGGTGGCCTTCTCGACCGCCCTGGGCACCGCTGGCGAGTTATTGACACACCTGGGCCGGCGTCATCGTTGATGGATCTGCGCGACCAGGTCGTACTTGGCAGTACGCGCGCCCAGGCGCGGATCGCGACAATCGACGGATTGGTGCTACAGGCCGGTGAATTCGCCGACATGCAGTTCGACTTTCTGTACGACAGGAAATCACGTCTGCTCAGTATCGGCTATAACGTCGACGAGCGGCGACGCGACGCGAGCTACTACGATCTGCTGGCCTCGGAGGCCCGCCTGGGCGTTTTCGTCGGCATAGCCCAGGGGCAGCTCCCGGAGGAGAGCTGGTTCGCGCTCGGGCGCCTGCAGACCAGCGCCGGAGGCGGACCCATCCTGCTGTCGTGGAGCGGCTCGATGTTCGAATACCTGATGCCGCAACTGGTCATGCCGACCTTTGATCACACATTGCTGGATCAGACCGCTAAGGCGGCAGTGGCGCGGCAGATCGAGTATGGCCAGCAGCGCGATGTGCCTTGGGGGATGTCCGAATCCGGCTACAACACGGTCGACGCGCACCTCAATTATCAGTACCGCGCGTTCGGTGTGCCGGGCCTTGGACTGAAACGCGGGCTGGTCGAGGACCTGGTCGTCGCGCCCTATGCCTCGGCACTCGCGCTGATGGTGGCGCCGGAGCCTGCGTGCCTGAACCTTCAACGCCTGTCCGCCCTCGGGGCGGAGGGGCGATTCGGTCTGCACGAGGCGATCGATTATACGCCGGCCCGCCTGCGTCGCGGTGAAGCCCACTCCGTAGTACGTTCTTACATGGCCCATCATCAGGGCATGAGCCTGCTCGCGCTGGCCTATCAGCTGCTCGATCGGCCGATGCAGAAGCGATTCAGCCTTGACCCGCTGTTCCAGGCCACAAAACTATTGCTGCAAGAACGCGTCCCCAGGGCCTCGGCGCTCTATGTGCATGCCGCGGAAGTCAGCGCCGTCGAGTCTGGCGAGGTGAGTCCGCAAATGCCGATACGCGTGCTGGACACCCCCGACACGGCGATCCCCGAAGTCCAGTTGCTGTCCAACGGTCGTTATCATGTGATGGTGACAAACGCCGGTGGCGGCTACAGTCGCTGGCAGGATCTGGCCGTGACGCGCTGGCGCGAAGACGGCACCCGTGACCCCTGGGGTACCTTCTGTTACCTGCGCGATGTGTCCGGTGAAGGCCAGGACAGTGCTCCCTGGAGTGCGGCACATCAGCCCACGTTGCAGCGAGGCGAAGGCTACCAGGCGATCTTCTCGGAAGGCCGCGCGGAATTTCGCCGTCATGACGGCGACTTCGATACCCATACCGAGATTGTTGTGTCGCCTGAAGACGACATCGAACTGCGCCGGGTACTCATTACCAACCGCTCTGCTGTGCGCCGCACGCTCGAGGTCACGAGTTACGCCGAGGTCGTTCTGGCGCCAGCGGCTGCAGATAATCTGCATCCGGCGTTCAGCAAGCTGTTCGTACAGACTGAGATCGTCGCTGCGCAGCGCGCGATCCTGTGCACGCGCCGCCCGCGTTCGCGCGACGAAGTGGCGCCCTGGATGTTTCACCTGATGGCGGTGCATGACGCGCCGGTCGGCGAGTTCAGCTACGAGACCGACCGTGAGCGCTTTATCGGCCGTGGCGCCAGCGTCTCAGCGCCACGTGCGATGCAGGCCGGCGCGATGCTGTCCGCCAGCCAGGGCTCGGTGCTCGATCCGGTGGTGGCGATCCGTGGCCAGATCACACTCGAGCCGGACCAGAGCGTCGGCGTGGATCTGGTCTACGGCATCGGTGACAGCCGCGACGCGGTGCTCGGCCTGGTCACGAAATACCAGGATCAGCGCCTCGCCGACCGCGTGCTCGAACTGGCCTGGACTCATGCACAGGTGGTGCTGCGCCAGATCAACGCCTCGGAGGCGGATGCGCAACTGTACGGACGCCTGGCGAACTCGGTGATCTTTGCGAATACGGCAATGCGTGCCGAAAGCGGCATCCTGATGCGTAACCGACGCGGCCAATCCGGGCTTTGGGGCTATGCCATCTCAGGCGACCTGCCGATCGTGTTGCTGCGCATCAGCGACCTCGCCAATATCGAACTGGTACGGCAACTGATTCAGGCGCATGCCTACTGGCGTCTGAAAGGACTGGCGGTGGACCTGGTGATCTGGAACGAGGATCGCGCCGGTTACCGCCAGGTGCTGCAGGACCAGATCCTGGGGTTGGTCGCGGTGGGTCTTGAGACCCAGCTGATGGATCGTCCGGGCGGTATCTTCGTGCGCTCGGCGGAACAGATTTCGGACGAAGACCGCACCCTGTTCCAAACGGTCGCCCGTGTCGTGCTAAGTGATGGTCGGGGTACCCTGGCTGACCAGGTGAATCGGCCCGCCGTGCCGCGCGTTCGCGTAACACGCCTGATCCCCACCCGATCCCTACAGGACGAAGTCGCTGTCGACATCGAAGCAGCGCAGCGCGAACTGATCCTGTCGAACGGCATCGGCGGATTCACGCCGGATGGGCGCGAGTACGTGATAACCACCACACCTGATCGGGTCACACCGGCGCCCTGGGTGAACGTGCTGGCCAATCCGCAGTTCGGCAGTGTCATCTCGGAGAGTGGCCAGGCCTACACCTGGGGTGAGAACGCCCATGAGTTTCGCCTGACTCCCTGGCACAACGACCCGGTGACCGATCCGAGCGGTGAGGCCTTTTACCTACGCGACGAGCACAGCGGCCGGTTTTGGTCGCCCACGCCGCTGCCCAGGCGTGGCGCGACACCCTATGTCAGCCGG
>CBDTXT010000419.1:0-3040 GCA_965364465.1 uncultured Chromatiaceae bacterium | reverse complement strand
GCGCGCCAGCGCGCGACGGACGCAGGGGTCGAGGGCATGGCGTTGGACGCACCAGATATTGGCGGCCAAGCTCTGTCCAGAAGGGACGCCTCGAGTGCGCCGTCCGCGTGCAACTTCGTTGACCAGGTAATGGATGAACAACTGCAGTCAAGGCCGAGTTCACCGGCACCGAGGTTGAGTATTACCGGGGCAAGGGGACCATTATGCAGGCGATACTGCTGCGCATGAAGACCTTTCTCGCTGACCTTTTCCATCAGCTTTATGAACAATATCCCCGGGAGAACGTCGACGGACTGATGGATCTGATCGAGCGCGGCGCCGACTGCGCCGATATAGCCTGCATGTTGCACCAGTATCCGGGATGATCCCACCGGGCCGGTGCGATTGGACGCCGCGCTGGACCGAGCGAATCGCCGGGAGCGATTCATCGCGAAAGCCCTTTAGGGGGAATGGCACTTACTTAAGCCGATACGGGTTGTTTCTGGAGGAAACGTCGGTGGCATGGATGCCGCCGTCGAGCCTACATGGACGTACTTACGGTGTTTTCCGCAAGAAATGACCCGTGTCGGTGGGCCAACTACCCGACGATCACCGCTAAGTAAGTGCCATTGCCTTTAGGGGTGAGGCGCAGGGATGCTTCGCACAGTGCCACAACCGCAGCTACGGCGAGAGTCAAGAGCAAGCGAGTCCAGACGTGCCTGAACAAGCGAGGGCCTGGATAGATCGTGGGCGGGAAGACAAGCTGTACGCATCAGAGAACCCCGACAGCGCGCGTTCCAGCGCATTCGTTTCAGGCGCTTCACCGCTGCCCGCAACCGGCTGGTGCAACATGGCTAGCCTGCATCTCGTCTCGCCGGTCCCACGGCACTGTCAGGATACAGCGGATGTGATCATGGCTGAAAGACGTACTGTCCCGGCGCATCGTCCAATGCCGGGTATCCAGCCGTCGACGCATCAACACCGGGCGGATCGCTGAGTCCACTCGAGTGTGCACCGAGCCAGCCTTCCCATGCCGGCCACCAGGAGCCTTCTTTGCGAGCTGTCGTTTGTTCCCATGTCTCGGCATCCACAAAGGCTTCCCCGCCCTGCCGCGACGCCATTTGGTAACTTCGCCGCGGATGGCCTGGCTCGCTGACAATACCGGCGTTGTGACCACCGCTGGTCAACACGAAAACGACCTCCTGGGAGTTCGCCAGCAGATTGATTTTGTACACGGACTTCCAGGGTGCGACGTGATCCTTGGCGGTACCGACCGCAAAAATCGGCACATGAATGTCGCTGACGGCGATCGGTCGCCCGTCGACACGGTAACGCCCGGCAGCCAAATCGTTATTGAGAAACAGTTTGCGAAGGTACTCGGAATGCATCCGATAGGGCAGCCGGGTCTGGTCGGCATTCCAGGCCATCAGGTCATTCGGCGGGCGGCGCTCACCCAGCAGGTATTCGCGCACCATCCGAGACCAGACCAGGTCGTTGGAGCGCAGCAGCTGAAACGCGCCGGACATCTGATGGGCGTCGAGTACCCCGCGGTCCCACATCATGCTCTCGAGAAAACTCACCTGCTCCTCGTTCACGAACAGCATGAGTTCGCCGGCCTCGGTAAAATCTGTCTGTGCTGCAAGCAGCGTGACTGTCCGAAGCCGCGAGTCGCCTTTGCGCGCCATCGCGGCCGCCGCGATCGACAGCAGGGTGCCGCCCAGACAGTATCCGACCGCGTGGACTCGCCGGTTCGGCTGCAACTCCGCGATCGCGTCCAATGCGGCGAGGATGCCCAGCCTTCGGTAGTCATCCAGCCGCAAGTCACGATCCTCTTTGGTCGGATTGCGCCACGAAATCATGAATACTGTATATCCCTGATCGACCAGAAACTTGACCAAGGAGTTATGCGGCGAAAGGTCGAGGATGTAGTACTTCATAATCCAGGCCGGCACGATCAACACCGGCTCCGCGTGAACCTTGGTGGTGCTGGCGGCGTACTGGATCAGCTCCATCAAGTGATTGCGAAACACCACCTTGCCCGGCGTGATTGCCACATCTCGCCCCGGTTCGTATCTTTCAGTACCGGCAGGTTTCTGCCCACTCGCCAAGCGTTGCCAATCATCCAGCCAATTTGCCCAGCCACGTGCGAAATTCGCACCACCCTCGCGCAGCGTCGCCTCGATGACCTCGGGATTGGCAAACGGGAAATTCGCCGGCGACACCATGTCCAACATCTGGCGGGTTACGAAGTCCACGATGTTCTTTCGCCGCTGCGAAAGTGCCGGCACACCCGTACTGGCGTTGGCCCACCACTGTTGGGTCAGCAGAAAGGACTGACTCACCACGTTGTACGGCCATTGCTGCCAGGCAGCCGCGCGAAAACGCCTGTCTTGCGGCAGCGGTTCGATCGCCATCGGTGTTCGGGGTTCAAGCAGCGAATCACCGGCGTAAATTGCGAGGCGGATCCACTTGCGCAGCGCCTTTTCGGTCAGCCGGGCATGCGTGCCCGGCGACCAGGTCAGCTTCACCCACCAATCGAGAAACGTCATCGGTATCACCCGTGGATCGAGACCGCCGGTGACGTGGGCAAGGTTGGCATTGAACAGGCGGTCGAGCATCTTCGCCACCTCGGGGCTGAAGGCGGACGGCAGAAGCGGATCGAATCCACGTGCCGGCGCCGAGTCACTCGCTGCCGTTCCGGCATCGGATGACAGTGGCGTAAGCGACGAGTCGGCAGCTGCTCGCGCGATTCGGCTATCCGGGGAAGGCGACATGGTAACGGCGTTCATCAGATTCGACAGCGGAGTGCGGTGCCCCTTTATTGCTGCACTGCATCATTTTTGCACTGCAACGCCGGCGAATCAATGGCCGGCGCCCGAATAGATCGCATTGCCAGCGACCCCACATTGTGCGTGGCGACAAAGCGGGTTGGCGATAGCATCAGCGCTTGCGCTACGACACGTCTATGCTCTGCTGGCTGACAAGTCCAATGGTCGATGCGATGGGCTAGTGGGCTGCTTGGTAAGTTCGGTGACTCTCAGAGCCCCGCTACTTGGCCAAG
>CBDTXT010000418.1:0-3046 GCA_965364465.1 uncultured Chromatiaceae bacterium | reverse complement strand
CGGTGGCAGTGAACAAGGGCCAGGTCGAACAAGACCGCGGGCTTGTCGAGGCGATATTCAGCCGGATAGATGTCCAGCACCTCGGTGATCTTCTTGAGCACCAGCGGCCAGACATTCTCCTGCATCGAGCCCGAGGTATCGATGATGAAAACGATGTACGCGCTGTCCATCGGCACCCCACCGACCGTGGCGGTCAGCATCTTGCGCCGGTAGCCGCTGCCGGGCAGCCGCCGCATCTCCTCGGTTCGATTGCCTTGCACGTCTGTCCTGTAGCGCTTGCTCAGGCCCTCCCGGGGAAAAGACAGGAACTTGCTGTTACGGTCCACCGCGAAGGCATACCCACCAAAGGCCTGCGACACGTCCGCCAGAAACGCCTGTAGGCCTTCGAGTTTCAGATCGATGGTCGATACGCCGTAGAACCTGCTGTCCCGATACATGGGCACGGTTACCGTCACCATCGGCTGATAGGAATACGGATCCATGTAGGATTTGGACCAGAAGGCTGTTCCAGAAGTTTTTCATGCTCGGCCTTACGTTCTTTCATCACCGCGAGGTCCTGGCTATACAGAGCCGCTGATCTGCTGTCTTTAATGGCGCCAAGCGCCTTCAGAAGACATCGCAGCCGGGGCGAGTCTATCAGTTCACCTTGTCACCCGTGCAAGACCGGACTGGCCGTACGGCGCGTGGTTCTGTCGTACGCTGTATGGGCGTGCGGTGGATCTGCATCACGAGATCACAAAAAAGGCGCTGGAGAACGAGCAGAAGTCATAGTCTTTCAAACCAGAATCGCTTGCGACGACGTTTGCCGTTGCCTGTGCTCGGTTGATTTCTGTCCGAGACGCGTAAGCCGCGCTACCCGCGGTCGGGGCGTTTGGCTCACAGGTACTTCTCGATCGGCAGCAGGCTGATCAGCGTGGACTTGAAGCGCCGCCACAGACCCGTATCCGGCTCTTGTGTCCAGGTTTCGCCCCCGGAGGAAGACCAGATCAAGTCCCCGGCCCCATCCTCGTGAAGATGCCAGCTGTTTGCCGCGGCCATCGTCGCCGCAATGTCCTGCGCCACCCGCTGCGCCAACTCGCGGCTGTGGATCACCAGCACGGTCTCGCCGTTCAGATAGATCGAGCGCAGGTTGACGTTGAGCGAGCCAATGTAGAGTGTCTCACGATCGAACACCGCGGATTTGGCATGCAGGCTGACGGCGCCCTTGTCGCAATAGTCGGTGGCCGCGATCCAGTCCACGCAGGCCGCAGCGTCGGGTCTCAGCTCGTAAAGATTCAGGCCTGCGGCCAGCATGGCCGAACGGCGCCGTGCATAGCCGGCGTGGTTGGTGGTCAGATCGTTTGAGGCCAGCGAATTGGTCACCGCTTTGACGCCAACACCGCGCGCCCGGAGCTGCTCCAGCAGATGCAATTGAGAATCGCCCAGGATCAGGTAGGCCGATTCGATCAACAATTCGACATCGGTCTGCTCCACGATCCGCTGCAATGTCCTTGCCGTCCGCTGCGGCTGATCCTTGTCCGCCGCCATTTCCTGCGCGGGCGGATCGAACACCAGCTCGGCCGTCGCCCAGACAGCCCGTTCCATTTCCTCCTGCAGGGTGGCGTGCGCGGCTATGGCATCCTCCACGGGTGCCTGGGGAAACTCGGTCGGATCCGCCGCGGCGGCTCGCGCCGCCTCGAACCTCTCTGCGGTGGCCCGGTCGCCATCGCGGTCGGGCGCGAGCAGCCTGATCGGATATGTCCATGCACTGTTCCAGTAGGCGTCGAAGTTGCTGCCCATCGCCTGCACCACCGGTCCCTGCGCCAGAACATCCCGATCCAGGAAGTTCACCTCAGGGTGCAGATCGAAGTATTCGTCGCCGATGTTGCGCCCGCCCACGATGCCCATGGCTGCGTCTGCAACGAAGGTCTTGTTGTGCATCCGTCGGTTCAGGCGTCGGAACTCGGTGGTAAAGGCAAGTAGTTTTCCAACCCCCGTGCGCGCGGCGGACGGATTGAAAATGCGTATTTCGATGTTCTTGTGTCGGTCCAATACCGCGAGCATCGCGTCCCGATCGCCGACGTTGAGGTCATCGAGCAGCAGGCGCCCGCGGCCGCCGCGATCGGCCGCCAGCATCAGGCGGTGTGCCAGATAGCGCCCCGACCTGTCGCCGTTCCAGATGTAATACTGGGCATCGATGCTGCGCTCGGCCGCCTCAATAAGGGCGGCACGCTGAAGGAAAGCGTGATAACCGCGATCCAGAATCAGCAAGCCGGACTGCCCGCCGTGGCGTTGCGCCTCGATCAGCGCACGCTGTCCCAGGGTTGTGGTCTCGGGATCGTTGAACGCGGGCTCGTCGCGACGGTCCGTCTGCGGTGGCATCGCACCGCAACCGGAAAGGAAGAGCACAATCAGGATCGCCGGCAAGTTGCCGGGTATGGTTCCGGACCGGAGGAAGTTGCCTCGTGCCGTCACGCGACCGCCGTTCTCGGCCCCCCACGGGAGTGCGGACGACATGGCCCGGGTATCAGTTCCAGCATGGAAAGATCGACGCATATTGTTAACACTACACGACAAAGGCATCGTATCGGGAGTGCCATGAGCGATGCCTTCTACAGAGACCTGCCGCTGCCGTGTCCCAAGGGCGGGCGACCGTTGGCAGTGCTTGCGCATCCCTGTACGTTGCCCTGCAGCGGATGGAGCAGGTCAAGCACATCAAGATGAGCATCTCGCGTCCTGGCATGTCCCACATCCAGATCGAGTTCAAGGGCCAGTGCCGTGCCGAGGACTTTCCGGGCATCGACGACGAACTGAGGCGCAAGATGGCCGGTCCTGTTGGCCGTGGTGCGTCGTGGGCTTCGCGCTCCTGCTGCGTTTCATCGCGCACGCACTGCCGGATATCCCCCTATGCAGCCGACCAGGATACCTGGGCTATGGTGTTTCCAGCGATCAGAACGATCGCGATGTCGTTCCTTTGAGTCGGAACGCGAAACCTGAGAGAGTCGGTCATCATGCTAGTGGGCTGCTTGGTAAGTTCGGTTACTCTCAGAGCCCCGCTACCTGGCCA
>CBDTXT010000417.1:0-3064 GCA_965364465.1 uncultured Chromatiaceae bacterium | reverse complement strand
GACGTCCGTCCCGTCTACAAGCGGGTCGATACCTGCGCCGCGGAGTTCGCGTCGAGCACCGCCTATATGTACTCGACCTACGAAGAGGAATGCGAAGCCGCGCCAAGCGATCGGCGAAAGATCATGGTGCTGGGCGGCGGGCCGAACCGCATCGGCCAGGGCATCGAGTTCGACTATTGCTGCGTCCACGCGGCCTTCGCGATGCGCGAGGACGGCTACGAGACCATTATGGTCAACTGCAACCCGGAGACCGTGTCCACCGACTACGACACCTCTGACAGGCTGTACTTCGAGCCGCTGACGCTCGAGGACGTGCTGGAGATCGTGCACAAGGAGGACCCCAGCGGCATCATCGTACAGTACGGCGGTCAGACGCCGCTGAAGCTGGCAGAGGATCTCGCGGCGGCCGGCGCGCCCATCATCGGCACCTCGCCCGATTCGATCGACCTGGCCGAAGATCGCGAGCGCTTCCAGCGGCTGGTAGAGCAGGAGGGGCTGAAGCAGCCGCCGAACCGCACGGCGACCGAGCCCGAGCAGGCCGTGCATCTGGCTGCGGAGATTGGTTATCCGCTGGTGGTGCGTCCTTCCTACGTGCTCGGCGGCCGGGCAATGGAGATCGTGCACGACGAGGACGATCTCAGGCGCTACATGCGCGAGGCGGTCAAGGTTTCGAACGAGTCGCCGGTGCTGCTGGACCGCTTCCTCGACGATGCCATCGAGGTGGATGTCGACGCCATCTGCGATGGCGAAGAGGTACTGATCGGCGGCATCATGGAGCATATCGAGCAGGCCGGCGTGCATTCCGGCGATTCCGCCTGTTCCCTGCCGCCCTACACGCTGAATGCGGCCATCCAGGACCGGATGCGCGAACAGATCCGCCGGCTGGCGCATGCGCTCAAAGTGGTCGGCCTGATGAACACCCAGTTTGCGATCAAAGGCGACGATATCTACCTGCTCGAGGTGAATCCGCGTGCGTCGCGCACGGTGCCGTTTGTCTCGAAGGCCACCGGGCGGCCGCTGGCGAAGGTTGCCGCCCGCTGCATGGCGGGCACTTCGCTGAAGGAGCAGGGGGTGACTGGTGAAATCATCCCGAGACACTACTATGTGAAAGAGGCGGTGTTCCCCTTCGTGAAGTTTCCCGGCGTCGACACCTTGCTCGGTCCGGAGATGAAATCGACCGGCGAGGTCATGGGCGTCGGGCAGACTTTCGGTGAGGCCTATGCGAAGGCCAACGAGGGCGGCGGCGTACGCCTGCCGCGCAACGGCCGCGCGGTCCTGTCGGTGCGTGAAGCGGATCGGCAGCGCGCGGTCAACGTGGCGAGGCGGCTCGCAGAGCTGGGTTTCGATATCTGCGCGACGCGCGGTACCTGCCGTTCGATCAGCGAGGCCGGCATCGAGTGCCGGGTGGTCAACAAGGTGAAAGAGGGGCGTCCGCACATTGTCGACATGATCAAGAACGACGAATTCTCGCTGATCATTAATACGACCGAGGGCAAGCAGGCGATCGTCGATTCCGCTTCCATCCGGCGTGCGGCACTGCAGCACAAGGTCAGCTACAGCACGACCATGTCCGGCGCTGATGCCGCGGTCATGGCGCTGCAGCAACCCGACGAACTGAACGTAAACAGTCTGCGCGAACTCCACGGCTGAGGAGCCGACGATGGAAAAACATCCAATGACCCTGCAGGGGGCGAAGGCCCTGCGCGAGGAGCTCAACGAACTGAAGACGGTCAAGCGCCCAGCGGTGATCGCTGCGATCGCGGAGGCACGCGCGCACGGCGACCTGAAGGAGAATGCGGAATACCACGCAGCGCGCGAGCAACAGGGCTTTGTCGAGGGAAGGATCAAGGACATCGAGGCCAAACTGTCACATGCGCATGTGATTGACGTGACGACGCTCGACGCCGGCGGTAAGGTCGTTTTCGGCTCGACCGTGGTCCTGCTCGACCTGAACACGAACGAGGAGAAGACCTACCAGCTGGTCGGGGTCGACGAGGCCGACCTGAAACACGGCAAGATCTCGATCACCTCGCCGGTAGCCAGGGCGTTGATCGGCAAGATTGAGGGCGACGAGGTCGCGCTGGAGGCGCCCGGCGGGACCCACGAGTTCGAGATCCTGGAAGTACGTTACGAATAGCCGTCGGCAGCCCCCGCATCGCCTGCCTACCGGGGTGCGTCATATTGGGGCAGGCGCGACGACCGGCGATCCCTTATAACCCCTCGGGTCAGGCAGAAGGCAGCGCGATGCGCGGGCTCTTCGGGTTTCGCCTGAACAGGACCGCCATCTGGCCGATGCGCTGGATCAGCTCCGACGTGCTGGTCTCGCAGATTTCCCCTACCAGGGCCGCGCGCGTTTCACGGTCCGCGGCGATCTTGATCTTGATCAGTTCGTGCGCGTCGAGTGCCAGTTCGATCTCTTTTTTCACCGCGTCGCTCAGTCCGTGCTGACCCACCCAGACCACCGGTTTGAGCTGGTGCGCGAGCCCGCGCAGATGGCGTCTTTGGGCATCGGAAAGCGGCATGGGGGCGGGTCTCAAAAATGGCGCGCAGCCACTATAGCGGCATGTTTCCGCCACTGCATCCGCTACGCGGTTTTCGGCCCTGCCGGCCGCGGGTGGCATAATCCGCGACCTGTTCGGCGCCGTAACGGGAGACACCTCTGATGGCACGGTCAAAAAGCAGTCATCGCTGGATGCAGCGGCATCTGCGCGACGAGTTCGTCCGACGCTCCAAGCTTGAGGGCTATCGTTCGCGCGCTGCGTATAAGTTACTCGAGATACAGGAAAAAGATCGGGTTCTGAAACCCGGACAGGTGGTCGTGGATCTCGGGGCGGCGCCGGGCGGCTGGTCGCAGGTCGCGGCCGAACTGGTGGGTCCGGCGGGCGCGGTCATCGCGTTCGATCTGTTGGCAATGGATGCGCTGCCGGGCGTGACCTTCATCCAGGGTGATTTTCGCGAGGAGGCCTCGCTGGCGCTGCTCGACGACGTCCTGGACTCGCGCCCGGTCGACCTTGTGATTTCCGACATGGCCCCCAATGTCAGTGGAGTTGCGGCGGTCGACCAG
>CBDTXT010000416.1:0-3067 GCA_965364465.1 uncultured Chromatiaceae bacterium | reverse complement strand
CCTCTTAGTCTTCGTGCACGTCGAACTCGCGATCAAGCGCGTTCATTCGGGCAGCGTAAAAGAAGATCAGGACGATGAAGACGTAAATCGACCCCTGTTGGGCAAACCAGAAGCCCAGCCCGACGCCGCCGATTCGAATGGCGTTGAGGGGGTCTGCGAGGATGATCCCGAAGCCGTACGAGACGACAAACCAGATCACAAGCAGTGTCGTGACAAGGCGAATGTTCGCCCTCCAGTACTGCGCAGCTTTTGTATCCATAGCTCGATCACTCCGCGGTTGTGACAGTGAACTCTTGTTTTCGATGTTCCCGGATCTGGCATGCCGCACAGCGCTGGCTTTCTCGCCTTGTCGTTGGATTCCGTCCCTTGTTTGTCGTGCTGCGGCCCGGGTTGTGTCACCTGTGACGGTCACAGGTCGCCAGACGCGCGAATTGTCTCTGTGAGTAGGGTTATTCGTCAAAGGAAAACAGAGACTTAAACGGCGCTGGCGGGCGGCCCGCCGGGCGCCATTTGGGTGGTTAGGTAACGTTTTTGGGTGCAATGTGTTACCAAACGTAACGTGGGTGTTTCTACCGGTAAAGCGGCGAAAAAAGCGTCCGCGCCCCCGCCGGGGCATGTCGCGGCGGGGATTCGGCAGAGGGTGGACGGGTCCTGGCCTCAGTTCCGTTTCTTCGACCTCGGCAGCCCGAAGCGCTGGCGGCGTTCCCAGAGTGTCTTGCGGCTGATGCCGAGTGCCTGGGCCAGCTCGGTCTCGGTCATCCGGTCCTGGTGTTCGAGCACGAACACCCGGAAGTACTCCTCGAGCGAGAGCCGGTCGTTGAGGTCGGCCGCAGTGCTGGTGCCGGTGACCCGATGATCGATTGCGAGCAGCTCGGGCGTTATCGACTCATCCTCGCACAGGATCGCGGCCCGCTCGATCGCGTTCGAGAGTTCCCGCACGTTGCCCGGCCAATGGTAGCGGCGAATCGCCTCGAGCGCCTCGCGACCGAGCGTCAGCGGCCCGCGCCCGAGCTGTTTGCACGCCTTGTCGAGCAGGAATACGGCCAGCTCGATCACGTCGTCGCCGCGTTCGCGCAACGGCGGCAGGCCCAGCTCGACCACGCGCAGTCGAAAATACAGGTCGCTGCGAAACGCGTTTTCCTGCACCAGCTTGCGGATATCGCGGTGGGTCGCGGCCAGTACGCGGACGTTGAGCAGATTGGCCTCGCTGTCGTCTCTGCCGTGCTCCCCACCCTGCAGCACGCGCAGTAGGCGTGCCTGGGCGGTCAGCGGCAGCTCCCCGATCTCGTCCAGGAACAAGGTGCCGCCCTCGGCGCTCTGGATCAGGCCCGGGCGGTATCGCTCCGGCTGGTTCTGCCCGAACAGCTCCACCTCGATCGACCGCTCGGGTACCGCGGCGCAGTTGAACGCGACGAACGGTGCCTCGCTGCGCCTGCTGTGTTTATGCAGCGCGCGCGCCACCAGTTCCTTGCCGGTGCCGGATTCGCCGGTGATCAGTACGGTCGCCTCGGTCGGTGCCACCTTGTGGATGCGCGTACAGACCTCGCGCATCCCGGCGCTCTTGCCGACCATGCCGGCGACTGGAAAGGCCTGGTCCACGTCGGTCTGCAGTGCGGCGGCGCGGCGTTCCTGGCGCTTCTCGCCCAACACCTTATCCACCAGCATCACCAGTTCCTCGTGATCGAAGGGTTTGGCGATGTAGTCCGCCGCACCGCTCTTCATCGCCTCGACCGCTGAGTTCACGGTAGCGAAGCTGGTCATGATGATCACCGGGACCTCGGGCGCGAGTTTCAATACCTCGTTGCCCTGCCGGCCGGGCAGGCGCAGATCGGTGATGATCAGCTGATAGTCTCCGAGCCGCCCCGCCGCCTGTGCCGCCTCGACCGACTCGGCCTCGTTCACCTGGTGCCCGTGACGTTCCAGCAGGCGCCGCAGCGCGCCGCGTATCACCGGTTCGTCTTCAATGATTAGCAAGCGGTTCATAACTTTTCCCGGCCGCGGCCAGCGGCAGAGAGACGACGACACGGGTGCCCAGTCCGACCTGCGAATCGATTGTCAGCGTGCCGCCGTGGTCTTCGATGATCTTGGATGCCAGCGACAGGCCCAGGCCGGTCCCCTGACCCGTGGGCTTGGTCGTGTAGAACGGCTCGAAGACCGTCTCACGCAATTCCTCTGGTATCCCCTGGCCCTGATCCATCACCTCGATGATCGCATCGTCGCCATCGGTCCTCGCCAGCAGGTCCACCCGGTCGCCGGGCTTCGAGGCATCCGCAGCGTTGCTCAACAGATTCACCAGGACCTGTGAGAGCTCCTGGCGGTTGCCGGTCAGTACGATGCCGGTCGGGCAGCTGCCCTCGAAGCAGATGCCGTCGTGCTTGTGGGTCAGCCGCAGCAGGTGGATCGCCTCGTCGACCGCGTCGGACAGCGCAAAGGTCTCACGTTGATGCAGGTGCCGGCTGCCGCGGCTGAAGCTTTTCAGCGTGCGCAGGATGCCCGAGATGCGCCGGGTCTGCTCGATAATCTCCTCCACGCTCTCGCTCACCATCGCTGGATCGTTCTCATGCCGCAGATTCTGCGCCAGCGAGGCGATGCCGGTGACCGGGTTGCCGATCTCGTGGGCGACGCCGGCGGCAAGTCGCCCGACCGAGGCCAGCCGGTCACTGTGCGCCAACTCGGCCTCGAGGTTCCCGAGATCGGTGAGGTCTTCGATCAGCATCACCACGCCGGGGCGCGTGGGGCCGGCGCCCTCGATCACCGGGTCTGCATAGGCCGCTTTGTGTAGATTGTACCAGCGGGGACGACCCGCCACCGGCAGTTCCATCCGGTAGCTGTGATCCTCCGCGGTGCGTGCAAACCCGCTCAACAGGCCACTCCAGGGGCGCGGCAGCTTTTTCAGGCGGGTCCCGATCAGCTGCCGCGCCGGCACCCCGGTCATCGTCTCGAGTGCCAGGTTCCAAAGCACGATCTTGCCCTGGTTGTCGGTCGCGCAGACACCCAGCGGGAGGTCCTGCAGGATCTGGCGGTGCCAGCGGCGCCGGGTGTCGAGTTCGATACTCAAGCCCTGCAA
>CBDTXT010000415.1:0-3081 GCA_965364465.1 uncultured Chromatiaceae bacterium | reverse complement strand
ATGAACACGGCTTTGAGCAACTGCTCGTCTTCGGCCGCATCGAGCGGTCGGGCCGCCTGCAGGTCACAGGCGACAAGCAGGATGCAGACCAGGCACAGGAACCTGGCGACCCATCCGCGCCATAGGGGGTCTGACCGCCGTTGAGCGTTCGACTGCACCTTACCTGTTCAACCAGCGGTCGAAATCGTAGCGCGCTTCAAGAAACACGCTGCGCCCTTCCAGTGGCAGATCGTTCGCGACCGACACGCTGATGAAATCGCGCGCATCCTCATCGAACAGGTTGCGAACCGAGACCGCGAGATCCCAGTCTCTGAACCCGATAAAGCGCAGCGTGGTATCGGCCAGCAGGTAATCGTCCAGCGGCGGGCGCGGGTCGCCCGGCCGCCGGTCACGCTTGCCCACCCAGTTGGCCTGCACATTCCATTGCCATGTCGGCCGGAAATGCCAATCGGCCCGCAGATAGGTCTGATGCCGGGGCGAGCCCACTTCGCGCAGCGGGCTGTCATCCGGGTCGTTGTACGAATAGTTGCCGGAGAGGCGGAGATCGGGCAGCGGCTGCCACCAGGCCTCGAGTTCGACACCGTCGATCGAATGGCTGCCCGCGTTCTGATACTGAAGCTCCTGCGAACCCGCGACCGGGTGCAGGCCGATCACGTCATGCTGCCGGAAGCGATAGAGGCTCATGCCGAGCCGGAGGTCCTCGGAGAACGCATAGGACAGGGACAGATCCCAGGTCGCTGAGCGTTCCGGCCCAAGGTCGGGATTCGGCAGGCTGAACGAGGTCACCGAGAACAGTTCCTGGTAATAGGGTGCCCGAAACGCCTCGCCATACAGCAATTTCGTCGTCAGCCTGTCGCCGGTCTGCCAGACGAGTGCCACGCGCGGGTTCAGCGTGTCGCCGAAATCAGAGTAGTCATCGTATCGGGCGCCGGCGGTCAGCTGCCATTCCTCGGCGATGTTCCAGACATCCTGCACGAACGCATAGGCGATGTTCCGCGACTTTTCGGGTGCAAACGCATAGGGCGTGTCCGAGATGTCGACCAGCGGCCCACCGGGGGGCAACGGCATGCCATCGCCGTCGACACCGCGGTTCACCCATTGCTCGACCCGATACAGATCCTGCCAGCGGTACCCGGCACCAATCTGCAAGGTGTGGCCTTCGAAGCCCCGGTACCGGCCGACCAGTTCGGCGCTCAGCCGCCGTTCCGCGGAGCGCATCCGGTTGATCACGCCTTCGGGGTAAACGCCCGTGTCATCGGTAAAGCCCGGGGGCCGCTCCTGGAATCCGTCACCCGAGGAATAGTCGAGATGGCGGAAGCGGACCTCGCCGCTCAGTCCCCAGTCGTCGTCCAGACGCGGATTGTCGTACAGCAGCGCCAGGTCGAGCCGGCTGTCGCTGCCCTCGGTGACCGGATCGAGCACGCTGGCGCCGGTGAGTCCGATCTGCAGGTCGTCATGCCGCGTATAGTCGGCGAGTAAACGCCAGTGGTCTTTGGCGATGGAGAAACGCAGATCGGTATTGCGATAACCGAACGCGGCCTGCGCCGGCGCAAGGGATGCATCGCTACCGAAGGCGAGGTCGCTTAACGTCTGCGCATCCGATTCGATCAGCGGGTCGTGGCCGTCGGTGCGCGACAGGTCCAGCGTCGCGGCGAGGTCGAAACCGTTCCACTCGCCCCCGTGTTGCACCCAGGCGCTCTGGGTATCGAAGCTGCCGGTACGCAGCCCGACCTCGGGGTGCGCCACCCCGGCGGCAGTCTTGGTGATCACGTTGATGACGCCGGCCGAGGCATCCGCGCCGTACATCGCCGAACCCGGACCGCGGATGATCTCGACGCGGTCTATCACACTGGTCGGCAGGCCTTTCCAAAAGATACCGGCACGCCACATCAGGTCGCTGATCGTCGCGCCGTTGATCATCAACAGGGTCTGCTTGTCGTTGCTGCCGCGGAACTGCAGCAGCGGGCGGAAGCCGAACCGGTTGCGCTTGACGTAGAGGCCGGGCACCGCCTGCAGCGCCTCGACGAGGTTGGCGGCACCGGTCGCCCTCATGTCTTCCGCGGTGATCACGGTGACCACCGACGGTGCCGTGCTCAGGGGCTGGTCGGACTGGGTGGAGATGCTGACCTGCTGCTCCATCAACTCCTCGAGCGACAGCGACAGGTAATGCTGAAGCCGTTCATGTGTTTCGGTCTGCACCGCGCCGCTGCAGGCTGTGGCCAGCAACAGCGCTGCGCAGCCGACGTACCGCCGGCGAACCCGCGAGCCCGCGTAGCGCTTGGCCTTTGCGCCTGTCAGCCCATCGCGGGTCATCGGGGACCACGAACGCCGATTACGCCTGCCGGCGACCGCCCGAAGTTGCACGATTGAGCGTCCTCCCTAACTGCACCCCGGAACCGCCCCGGCGTTCGGCATCCCAAGCGCCGACGCACACCGTTCCGGGCCCCCGCCTCAAGATAGTATTCCAAGGTATTGATTAATAGCAAATAACACCCGGCACACCGCCGCGCGGATCACACCGCTAGCCCGCTCGGCCGCCGACCACCTCGCCACAGGCACTTCCCGTCGTTGCGAATCGTCAATGCCTGCGGGTGATCCGGCAACGATGATGAGGTAGATAGAGAAAGGGATCGGAGGTCCATATGAACAAAGCGAAGCGAATCTCGCTCTGCGTCGTCACGGTGCTGCTGCTGGCCGGCGCGGCGACCGGCTCCGCGGCACCCGGTCCCGGTCGGCAGGGCGCACAGGGCAGCGGCGGACAGGGACAGGGTGCCGCTGGCGCGCATGAGCAGAAAAGACACCAGTACCGGCACCAGAACCGCTACGGCGATAACGGCGGATACGACGGCAGTTACGCCAGGGGCCAAGGATCGGGCGCCGCCGGCCGCGGTGCCTACGGCGCACAGGGCGCAGGGAGCGCGACCGGTTACGCACCGACCAAGGGCTACGGCGCACAGCAGGGCGGCTCGCGGGGCACGGCTGGCGGGCCTCGCGGCCAGGGCGGCGGCAGGGGCGGCGCCGGCCGTTAAGCGGAATGGCACTTACTTAAGCCGATACGGGTTGTTTCTGGAGGAAACGTCG
>CBDTXT010000414.1:0-3083 GCA_965364465.1 uncultured Chromatiaceae bacterium | reverse complement strand
CCGGCTCGGCACATATTTGAGCAGATGCTCGCGCCCTGGATCGAACACGACACCGATCGCACGGTGTGGCAGCGTCCGGCGCAGCGCGCGCGTCGCCGGCGAGCCAGGTTCCAGAATCAGGACCCGATCGCCACCACCGGCGGCGAGCAACGCCGCCTCCAGACTGTCGCGACGCGGCAACGGCGTGCGCATCGTACGACGGGCGCCCTCCCAGCGCCGCGCCGCGAGCACGCTCCCGGTCGCGGTGCCGAAACCCACCGCGAACACCGCGTCGCGGCCGTGCCGCTCTCGGGCCAGCTGACCGATGTTCGCCTCCCCGGCGTAAACGCTGTCGGTCGCGCGCGCATCGCCGATGTGGGTATTGTGCGCCCAGACGATGGCGCGGCTGCCGGCACCGTAGTGGTCCAACAGCCGCGCCACGGTACGCTCGAAGTGATCGGCCCGGACGTTCCACGACCAGGGACCGGGAAGGTGCAGCCAGCGCAGGTAGCGCTCTCCGGATTCCACCACCTTGGCGTGCTGCAGTAGCTCGAACAAGGCATCGCGGTCTGCCGGGGCCGCATCCCGATGACGCCGGGCGAGATCACGCGCGACCCAGGCGACCTCGCACTGGGCCGAGCGCCCGGTCCGGCGGACGTGATCGGCATAGGCGCGGGCGTCCCCGTCGAAACTGCGCAGAAAGCCCAGCAGCCTGTCGACTGACACTGCCGCTTCCGGCGCCCGGCTGTGGTAGAACGCCAGTATCGCGTCGAGCGATTCCCAGACGGCATAGAGATCCATCCCGTGTATCCCGACCCGGCGTTCCGCCGGGCGCCCGCGATTGAATGCCCGCAGCCATTCCCCGAGTACCACCAGTTCGGCGTTGGCCCAGACCCATCGCGGCCAGCGCCTGACCTGCAGCAGCGCATGGGCGGCCGAGAGCGGCGCATCCGGTGCGTGCCGGACATAGCGATCGAGCGGCAGCAGGGCGGCCCAGTCACCCTCGATGGCGATGAAGGAAAACCCGTCCTCTCGGATCAGTCGTCGCGACAGCCGGTCACGCCAGACATAGAACTCACGAGTCCCGTGAGAAGCCTCACCGAGCAGCACCAGGCGGGCGTCGCCGGCCGCGGCGAGCAGTGGCCCGAGGTCGGCGGCGTCGCGCAGCGGCCGGGCCATTGCGCGCAGCGAGGGCAGCAGATCGCCGCCGTGCAGGTGCGCCGCAGGCGTCTCGGCCGCGGCCAGCAGCAAAACCGACAAGAGCACGGAAATGATCGAGACCTTCATGACGCCTTCCAGCACGGGCAATGCGGGGGGCGGCAGCGCAATCCGTGACGGCAACCGGGATGGCGCTCGGCCGTTTGTCCGCGAGATGGGTTAGGATATTCACCAGTATCCGTCGAATCCGTTGAGCAATGAAGGTCTGCATCCTTTCCGATAGCCACGATCACATCGCATTGATCGACGCGGCGGTCGCCGAGGCCCGCGCGGCAGGTGCGCAGGCCGTGCTGCACTGCGGCGACCTGGTCGCGCCGAGCACGCTGCACTGCCTTCAGAAGTACGGGCTGCCGGTGCACGTGATCCACGGCAACAACACCGGCGATCTCTATGCACTGACGCAACTGGCGCACAAACCCGGCGGCGTGGTGCGTTTCCACGGCATGGACGCCGGCATCGAGCTGGCGGGCCGGCGGATATTCCTGGTCCATTACCCGCACTATGCCCGCGCATTGGCAGCCACC
This sequence comes from uncultured Chromatiaceae bacterium, assembly GCA_965364465.1. GTDB lineage: Bacteria > Pseudomonadota > Gammaproteobacteria > Chromatiales > Chromatiaceae > Thiosocius. The sequence continues at coordinate 1,362 of CBDTXT010000414.1, read as the reverse complement.
GGCGACTGGGACCTGGTGTGCTGCGGACACAGCCACCGGGCCGAGATCTCGGAGCAGAGGAACTGCCCGGGCGGGATCACGCATCTGGTGAACCCCGGGACCGTGGGCGGTGTCGGGCAGGCCCCGGCCACCTGGGTCCTGGCCGATCTGGAGACGATGCGGTTCGAGCTGCATGAGGTGCCCAAGTCGCTCGAGTATCGGGATACCGGGATGGCCGGCGGTGGCTGATCACTTCACCCATTTCGATGCCGATGGCCAGGCCCATATGGTCGATGTCGGCGGCAAGGCCGTCACCGAACGCGTGGCGATCGCCAGCGGCAGCATCCGGATGCGCGCCGAGACGCTGACGATGATCCTCGAAGGGGGTCACCGCAAAGGCGACGTGCTCGCGGTGGCGCGCATCGCGGGCATCATGGGGGCAAAGCGTACCGCCGACCTGGTCCCGTTATGCCATCCCCTGCCACTGACCAAGGTCGCGATCGAGTTCGACCCGGACACCACGCTGGACAGCATCCGTTGCCGCGCCACGGCCAAGACGCGCGGCCAGACCGGGGTCGAGATGGAGGCGCTGTGCGCGGTCCAGGTCGCGCTGCTGACCATCTACGATATGTGCAAGGCGGTCGACCGCGGCATGCTGATCGAGTCGGTGTGCCTGGAGGAAAAGGCAGGCGGAAAGTCCGGGCACTGGCGGCGCAGCGATTTTCCGGACGCATGAACCCGCTGTACCGTCGGGCGGTCTTCCTGACCAGTGCCGCCAAGCTCGCCCAGACCCCGGCAGACGAGGGCTACGAAGTGGCCTTCGCAGGGCGCTCCAACGCGGGCAAATCGAGCGCGATCAATACCCTCTGTGATCAAAAGGCCCTGGCGCGGACCAGCAAGACACCCGGGCGCACACAGTTGTTGAATTTCTTCGCAATCGACGCCCAGCGCCGGCTGGTCGATCTGCCGGGTTACGGCTACGCAAAGGTCGCCGAGGGCATCAAGCGCGACTGGCAGGGGGCGCTGGCGAGCTATCTGGAACAGCGCGAGTGCCTCCAGGGGCTGATGCTGATGATGGACATCCGCCACCCACTGAAGGACTACGACCTGCAAATGCTGCGCTGGGCCAGCCACATCGGCCGGTCCACGCATGTGCTGTTGACCAAGGCGGACAAGCTGAACAAGGGCCCGGCGGCGAGCACACTGCTGCAGGTCCGTTCGGTCATCGAGGGTATTGATCCGGCTTTCAGTGCCCAGACCTTTTCGTCGCTGAAGCGCAGTGGCATCGAACAGGCGCACGACAAGCTCGACGAATGGTTTGCGCTGGCGGCATCTTAGTCCCGCATCCGTCGGTGGACGCCTCAATCGACCAGGTAGTACTCG
>CBDTXT010000413.1:0-3092 GCA_965364465.1 uncultured Chromatiaceae bacterium | reverse complement strand
ACCCGCGCGAATGTAGCCAAAGCCGGTCTGCGGCGTATCCGGCACGATACCGAAGGTCACGACCTTGCCGGCCGCCGCGTGCGACAGACCCGCCGACACCGCGGCGGCAAAGGCGTCCACATCCTTGACGGCGTGATCCGCGGGCATCACGATCATCACCGGATCCTGTGCCTCCACATCCAGCGCCGCCAGCGTCAGCGCGGGGGCTGTGTTGCGCCCGACCGGCTCCAGAAGGATGCCGCCTGCCTCGTGTCCGCTCTCGCGCAACTGTTCCGCGACCAGGAAGCGATGCGCCTCGTTGCAGACAATCAGCGGCGCCCGCACGCCTGCCACCCCCGCCAGGCTGTCGAGGCGCGCCGCTGTCGACTGCAGCAGCGAGGAATCATCGATGAGCGCGAGAAACTGCTTGGGGTAGGCACGGCGAGATAGCGGCCAGAGGCGTGTGCCTGAGCCCCCGGAAAGGATGACGGGTTGAATTTCGGTCACAAACAAACCTGCGAGAATCGAACTGGCCGCGATTACAACAGTCGCCTGCTCAGCCCGTCAAACCGGGTGTCACTGCTGCGCAGGCACTGGATGAAACATGCCCGACCGGTTCCAGGCTGACGGCGAACGGCGCGCCGAACTGCGATCGGGGGCCGCCAGGCAGCGGATCGGGTCGGTCGGGTCTACAGGCTATCGGCACCGGTCAGCAGAGCTGAAACGGCCGTCGAGGTAGTGCAATCGGCGCTGCGCCGGTGCGGCGTCAACGGCTGGTAAGACGAGGCCGCCTGTGGCGCGCCAAAGTGCAACGGCAAAGAACGGGGGCCTGCAGGCCGCGCGGCCGTCGCCGACGGCCGCAGCACGCCTCAGACGCAGCCGGTGGGCTTCGGCAGGCCGCCGTATTTGGTGATTGGCTTCATCGGGCCGGTCTTCCACATCTTGAAGATCGCTTTCTGGTCCTGGCCAACATACTTCGCGAATTTACGGATCGGGGGTACGACATTCTCCTCTTCGTAGTATTCCCTCGCTTTGAGGATCTGATCCCATTTGACATCGTCCAATTCGACGCCATCCGCCTCGGCCATCGCGCGACCAATTTCCGGGGTCCAGTCCGACATGCTCAGCAGATATCCGTCGCCGTCACGTTCTGGCATTTGCAAACTCATCGTTCCACTCCTGACTTTTCTACAAACTCGACGTCGGCGATTTGCGACGTCTAGATCTTAATTAGCGCAGTGCGACAAACCCCCATGATTAATCCAGGGTTGCCGGCCGGGTACCGCGCCATATCGCACTGTGCGACGCTTTGACCCCGGGCCGCAAGGAGAACCGCATGCAACTGAGAACCCTGTTGATTTGCCTATCGATGTTTTGCGCCGGAGCGGTCGCGGCACCGACGACCACGCTCGGGTTCGGTTCCTGCCTGCGCCAATGGAAACCGCAACCCGTCTGGACCGCGGTGCTGGCCGAGGCACCGGATGCCTTCGTCTTTCTCGGTGACAACGTCTATACCGACAAAGGACCGTTGCGCTATCGGCCCGAACCTGAGCGTATTGCACACGCCTACGCGCAGTTGGCGAAGGATCCAGGATTCGCGGCACTGCGTGCCAATGTGCCGGTTTACGGGACCTGGGACGACCATGACTACGGACGCAACGACGGGGGCGGCGACTACCCATGGAAAGAGGCCTCGCAGTCCCTGTTCCAGGATTTTTTTGCAGTGCCCGACGGGGCGCAGGAGCGGACACGCCCCGGCGTCTACTCAGTGCGTTACCTGGACCGGGGTGACCGGCGCGTTCAGATCATCCTGTTGGACACGCGGTACTTCCGCAGCCCGTTGAAGGTCGCGCCGAGTCGCGGCCGCTGCCCAGGGCGCGAACTGCTGCCCAACACCGACCCCGCGGCGACGATACTCGGCCCCGCACAATGGCAATGGCTGGAGAGGACGCTGCAGGCACCGGCCGACCTGCGCCTCCTCGTCTCCAGCATCCAGGTGATTCCTGACGCCCACTGCTTCGAGAAATGGGCCAATTTCCCCGCCGAGCGCGAACGACTGTTGCGGCTGATCCGCGACTCGCGCGCGAACGGGGTGGTTATCCTCAGCGGCGACCGGCACCATGGTGATATATCGAGGCTGCCCGCCGCGATCGTCGGCTACCCGCTGTACGAAATCACTGCGAGCGGCCTGAATTCCGCCCGCGCAGGGCGGAGCGAGTCGAATCGGCACCGTGTCGCGGAAGACAGTGTTCGGGAAGATCACTTCGGGATGCTACGGGTCGACTGGCATGAACCCGAACCGCGGCTTCGCCTCTTGCTCAAGGGCGTGGACGGCCGGGAACTCGCGCACATCAGGGTACCGTTGGGCGCGCTGGGCCGCGATTGATCGCGGCGACCGGGCGTCTGCGATCGGGTCACTCAACCGCTGGGCTATCGGGCAGCTGCGACGCCAGTTCCCGGATGACCCCATCGAGCGGGCTGGTGTCTACCCGAATATATCCCTCTTGGCCACGATCGAAATCCACGATCACGAGCATTAGGGCGGCCAGCACGACCGCGAAGGAACTCATTCGCCATCGGTTGATTCGCCCCGCCAGTCCGGCATTCTGGGCGGCCAGGGACAGGGAGGCGACTGCGGTGAGCAGCAAGAGCGTGATCACGATCAGCGGTATCCGGTCCTTGACCACCAGCAGCCGCAGCGTATGCGCATCCAGGACCTCGGTCACCGAACGCACGATGGCCGCCTGGAGCGGGGGCGGGACGTCACCCTCGATCGCCCGCATCGCCGCCGGCCAGAGGCGCGACTGGGCCGCCAGCGATCGCTCCACAAGCTGGTTCAATTCATCGCCAACAACGGACCTGGCGACGGCCCGCGTCTGGGCATATTCCAGCAACCCGCGCCGCAGGTCGCTTCGTCCAGGCTCAGATCCCAGCTCGGCAATCAGAAAGGCACTGCCGATCGCGTTGGCCTCGTGCGCAACCGCGTGCTTTCGCATATCGGACCGGCTGAGGCTGAACGAGTAGGTGAAGGCCAGCATCAGACCGAGCAACGCAAGCATAGAGCCGAGGACCACGTCGCCGCGCAGGGCCTTGCCTGCCTGCTCGGCGACGCG
>CBDTXT010000412.1:0-3103 GCA_965364465.1 uncultured Chromatiaceae bacterium | reverse complement strand
GCCGCGGTCAGCAGTATCCGGGGCCAACGCGTCGACAACGATGACACGCGGCCACGCGGTTCGAGTTCGGGATCGGAAGATGACATAAAGATCAGGGACTTGTCGTAGGAGGCGTGTTCGGGCAATGGTAACCCAGTATCCGACCCGGCTCCAGGCAGTCGCCCCGCCCCTCCAAACCTGCAGCAGCGTTGAGTCAGGGTCATTGCGCTCCGCCGCCCGGCGCGCGCAGCAGTGAGTGCAGCTTCGCTATCACCGCCGGATCGTCCCAGGCAATCGCCGCATTGACCCCGTACCGGATTGTGCCGCTTGGATCAGAAAACTAAGGCGACTGCACAGGCTGCTCATGAGACTTGGATCGGCAATCGCGCGAACCTTTGCGAGGACTGACCAGCGGAGCATAGGCCGTCTGTCTGAGCTGGCGTTGCGGGCAACGTCGGTCAGCGACACGGGCAGCGGGTGACGCAGTCTGGTCGCATGCAAGTCCAGCCCGTAAGAGACCGGGTCCGCGAGCATTGGGCGAATCCGCTCGACGAAGCACGTTGGCGGTCCATGCACAACCTCGAGGATCAGCAAATTGCCCGGCAGCAACGCGACGGGCGCCACCGCCAACAACAGCTCGGCCGGTCTCCACCAGGCAATGCACCGGTAGCGCTACGCTTGCCCGGCCGACATGGCTGCCAGCCGTGCGACCTCGTCTCCGGAAAGATCCTTGGAAAAGAACGACGTTTATTTTCGACTCGTGTTTGGCTAACTTCGCGCTGACAGAATGGTCGACCGACTGCGCCGAACGGGCGAAGAGGCATTGGGCCGGGTGTAGCGTCAATCGAGAGCGCGACCCGCTGAGCGGCGTGGTAGCGGTGTTCGACCCCACCCTGTGGAGATTCCCGGGCTGCAAGGCCACGAGCAAGGGTGCGCGTCTGCCGTCGCCGAAGACCACTGACAGGAGCAAGCGGATGGGCAAAGGCAAGATCTACGACTTCGCAGGTGAGTCGATCACCGTGCACTGGGACCGGCGGTTGTGCATACACGTGGGAGAATGCGGACAGGCCGAGGGCGATCTGTTCGTCGGTGGGCGCGACCCCTGGTGCGTGCCCGACGGCATCGACCCGCAGGAAGTGATCGAGGTCTGCGAGCGCTGCCCGAGCGGCGCCCTCAGCTACACCAACCCAACCGGCGTCTCCGAGCGTGCGTGTGAGACGAACTCCGTGCAGGTGACTTACAACGGACCGCTGTACGCGAAGGGCGACCTCGCGATCGAAGGGGCCTCCGATGACATGCCTGGCGTACACTTTCGCGCGGCCCTGTGCCGGTGCGGTCATTCGAAAAACAAGCCCTTCTGCGACAACAGTCACCTGAATGCCGGCTTCGAAGACTTCGGCGCGATCGGCGGCAAGGGCCCGGGCGTCGAATCCGCCGGCGGGCGGTTGAAGATCACCCCACTGAAAGATGGCCCACTTGTCCTTCGCGGCAGCGTCGTACTGATTGCAGGCAGTGGCCGTGCTGCATGGCATGGCGACCAGGCTGCGCTCTGCCGGTGCGGTGCATCCAAGAACAAGCCGTTCTGCGACGGCTCGCACAAATCGGTCGATTTCCGCAGCGAATGAACTGCTGGACGACCTCGACAGGTATGCAGACGCGTCACACATCGGCAGGCTCGGGCGGCCGCTGCTCGTCTTTCACTCCCCGGTGGACCGCATCGTCGGGATCGCTGAGGCGGCAAAGATCTACCAGGCCGCCAAGCACCCGAAGAGCTTCATATCGCTGGACGACGCAGACCACCTGCTGAGCCGTCGGGAGGACGTCGAGTATGTCGCCGAAACGCTGGTCGCCTGGGCGAGTCGTTACCTCGAACTCCCGACCAGCGCTGCAGCACGCTACCTGGACCCGGCACCTGCGATCGCGTCCGGCGAGGTGCTTGTGACCGAACTCAACAAGCAATTTCTGCGCGGCGTATTCTCGGACCACCATCAACTGATGAGCGACGAGCCGCAATCGGCCGGTGGTCAGGACCTGGGACCCAGCCCCTACGACCTTATATTGATGGCGCTTGGCGCCTGCACTTCGATGACGCTGCGCATGTACGCCAGGCACAAGGGCCTTGCACTGGAGGACATAGAAGTCAGGCTGCGGCACGAGCGCATCCACGCCGACGACTGCGAGCACTGTGAGGAATCGGCCGGCAGGATCGAGCGTATCACGCGCGAGTTGACTCTGAACGGAGACCTGACAGAAGCGCAGCGCAGACGACTGCTCGAGATCGCAGACCGTTGCCCGGTCCACAAGACCCTGGAAGGCCGCCCGCGTATCGAGTCGAGGCTAAAATAAAGGATGGTGCGCTCACAGCCTGGGATTGCTGCAGCGGCGCCGTGGGCGGGTCGACCGCGGGACCGAGGGTCAGCGATTCGCGCCTCACGCGGGCAATGCCGCGAGGCTGCGTATCTCCGCATGCAGGCCGGCACTGGGAAACGGATACGGCAGATGCTGCCGGTTCACCCATACGGCCCTGAAGCCAGCATGTGCCGCACCGGCCGCATCCCAGGGGTTGGACGAAACGAAGAAGGCTTCTCTGATATCGATGCCCAGTTGGTCGGCGACGAATGCGTAGGCGCGTGGATCGGGCTTGTAGACGCCCACCCCGTCGACCGAGATCACACCATGCATCACCCGATCCAGACCGGCCGATGCGAGACTTCGCTCCAGCATCGCCTGGTTCGCATTGGAATAGGTGACACTGCGACCGCCCTGCTGATTGACCCTTTCCAGTGCGGGAACTGCGTCGGCATAGGCATCCAGGTCCGCATAGGCTGCCAGCAGACGGTCGCGCAAGCCGGGCACGTCCGCGATACCGACCACCACCAAGGCCGTATCGAGCGCACGCGTGGTGGCACCCCAGAAGTCGGTTGCCTGACCCAGCGCCATGTCGGTCCAGGCATACTCGAGCTGCCGCGCGCGCCAAACCTCCGCGAGCAAGCGTGCCTGGTCAGGGTGGCCTGATAGCACCCGGCGCGCGGCGGCCGCGATGTCGAGCAGGGTGCCGTAGGCATCGAATACATACACGGGCCCATCAGTCATGAACGATTCCTCGGCGTTGATGCTTGCAGGG
>CBDTXT010000411.1:0-3113 GCA_965364465.1 uncultured Chromatiaceae bacterium | reverse complement strand
ATCCAGCTTCCTGCTGAACGAAAACGCAGCACCCCACCCATCCGGGATGCCGGCCTCGGTGCGCTCGTCAGCTTGCCACAGGGTCAGGTGAATGTTGTCGTCGAAGCGGCTCTCCCAGGTACCGTACCATCCGGCCTCGACGTGCTTGAAATACGCCCCGTCGTCGAAGAAGGAATCGATGCTACTGGCGGGATCGTGCGGATCACCGTTGGCGTCGGCGAGCCCGGCGAGCACATAGTAGTGCCGGGCCGGGTTCCAGCGCACGGCGGCGCCCAAGCCCTGATCCGGTGCCGGGATGGTCGGATCCGTTGAAAAGGCCAGGTTGATGAAATCCGTCCAGGGATTGACCAAGCCATAGACCCCGACGTAGTCCGTGACATCGACAATGCCCAGGATATACGCGAGCCGGTTCTCGTACAGGGCCTGGTGCCAGTAGAGATTGGTCAACAACGAGCCGGCATCACTGAAGGGCACGGCGGTCAAACCCGCGTATCCGATTTGCCCGGCCAGGGCCGAGGGGGAGATGTCGGTCCCCAGTCGATGGCGATTCTCCACCTTGAACTCGATCGCCCCGGGGTGGCCGGATGTCTGGTCGAAGACCTGCGCTGTGCCATAGAAGCGCAGGACGCCACCTGCCGCGTTCTGCTTGTCGAGACTATCGCTGGCGTACTGGTACAAGGCGTTGTAGTCCAGGCCCAGCCTGACCCCGTAATCGCGACTCAGGCGGTCCGTCAGGTCGTGGACCGGCCGAGCCGCCTGGTCGACGGCGAGCACCGACGCCCCGGGCTCCCGGTCGGCTTCAAGTTGTCCCACGGTGCTGCTGGGACCACCGAAGGAAATCGAGGTGGCTGTGTCCGGGCCGGACGCGTCTGATGCCTCGGCGGGCATTGCACAGGCGAGGACGATTCCCCCCCACAAGATCAAGCGGGTGATCGTTTCGCTGAACGTCGGAGCCTTCAGCCACCGCTCGGCGCCGAGCGAACTAGCCCTCGAGAGAAGGGCCGCCACCGAATACAAGCCCAGCCCGTTCGATACGGCCGGTTTCCGCGCGGCTGGACGATCGGCTGCCTCGTCTCGAACCCCTGCGCCACAGGCCCAGCCCGAACCACCGATACCTGGCGCGGATGGGTCCGGCGGCGCGGTCGTCTGTTCTGCGCTGAAATTTGCACCTGACCTCGCGCAAGGGGCAGCAGACTGGATAGCGGACATCCGCATCTCAACGATTTCTTCAGAGCACTGGAGCGGCCAGGCGCGACAGGTTGACCCCCAAACGCCACCAGAAGGGCTTGTCCTCCAGGGTATCGGGATCGATGAGCTCCGCGTGGGCAAAGTCCTGCTCGAACATCTGCGCCATCTCGTTTGCAAAGGCCCTGTCGGCAATGAGGGCCGTGACCTCGAAGTTCAGGCGAAAGGAGCGATTGTCGAAGTTCGCCGTGCCAACGGTGGAGACGTCATCGTCGATGAGCATGACCTTCTCGTGGAGGAAGCCTGGCTTATAGGCGTAGAACCGGATACCCAGCCCGCGCAGCTGGTCGATGTAATGAAAGGCGGCCAGATAGACGGGCAGGCTGTCGCCCTTGCCGGGGGTGAGGATACGCACGTCGACGCCACGCAAGGCGGCCAGTTCCAGGGCCTTCATGACCGCCTCGTCAGGAACGAAGTAAGGTGCCGACAGCCAGATACGCTGCTTGGCCGAGTTCAGCGCGGTGACGAACAGCAGGCCGGCAGTCTCGAGCCGCTGCGTGGGTGCCGAGGGAATGATCATCGCATCCACCGTGCCGTTCGCGGCGGGTTGCGGCTGCCAGTTGACCGCCGGCAGTTCGCGCGTCGCCCAATACCAGTCCCCAATGATCACCGCCTGAAGCTGAGTCACCACCGGGCCGTCGAGTCGCACATGGGTGTCGCGCCAGGGACTGAAGTCCGGATCGAGGCCCAGATACTCGTCTCCGACATTGTGCCCACCGACCCAGCCGCTAATGCCGTCTACGACGACCATCTTGCGGTGGTTGCGAAAGTTGAGCTGAAACCGGTTGCGTGGGCCCCGCGTCGGCTTGAATGCGCTCACTTCCACACCGGCGCTTCGAAGCTCCTCGATGTAGCGGGACGGCAGGCCCTTGCTGCCAACCTCGTCATAGAGCATGTAGACCCGCACGCCGGCTCTCGCCCGATCGATCAGCGCCTGTTGCATCCGCCGGCCAAGCCCATCGTCATGAAACATGTAGAACTGGACCAGCACGTACTCTTTCGCCCGAGCGATCCCGGCGAGGATGCTATCGAAGGTGGCCTCGCCATTGACCAACAGCTCAGCACGGTTGCCCCGGGTCATCCCCATTCCCGTTATCCTGCGAATGGCCTGGTAATGCGCGTCGTCGTGCTCCTTCGGCACGGACCAGGGCTCCAGGTTGGCATGGAACTCCGCGATCAGGGCGTCGATCTCGTCCTTGCGCTCCTCGTAGGCCTCCAGCGTCCCTTCGAACTTGCTGCGCCCGAAGATCGCATAGGCAGGCACAGCGACGAACGGGAACGATACCAGCGCGACCGACCAGGCGACGGCGCCCTGCGGGGTGCGCGCGCTCATGATGGCATCGACCGCGGACAAGATACCGAGGACGTAGAAGACGGCGACCATGGCAGCGATCATGCGTTTCCTCTTGCGTTTCATTCGGTCTGCATCACCAGTGCTTTCGTGGCTCGATCGATCATCCGCAACCGGGTTGTCCGGCCGTCTGTTCTTCAGCTCTGGCACAAGTTTAGTGTTTGATGGAGCAACGCCAGGTAGCGTCAATGAAAGCCGACCGCGATTCCCGACCGACAGGCTATCACTGGCGTTCTATCCGGCAATGCCGTCAGAACATCGCGGCGCGCTCGATCACCCAAAAGGTCGCCACCGTGCCGATGCCGTATCCGGCGACCCGGGAAAGCGCGCCGGCCTGACGGCGCAGTACCGGAAACAGCCGCTGCGCGATGGTGCCCAGAACCAGCACGAGCGCGATGAACAGTATCTGTCCAAGCTCGACGCCGACGTTGAACGACAGAAGCGCCAAGGGGATATCGTCCTCGGGCAGGCCGATCTCGCGCAATGCGCCGGCAAAACCAAGCCCGTGGATCAGCCC
>CBDTXT010000410.1:0-3115 GCA_965364465.1 uncultured Chromatiaceae bacterium | reverse complement strand
TCTTCCGCTACTCTTCGCCTCCGGTGCCGGCGCCGCCGATCGGGTCGCCCTGGGAATCGCGCGGACCCACCGAGCGGGCCCTGAAACCACGCAGACTCGTCGGGCCACCGGCGAAAAAGTTTTCCCACAGCGGCAGCTGCGAGGTATCGCCATAGGAATCCCCGTAACCGACCTCCGCGCGGACCGAGAAGATCAGGTCCTGGGTCAACTTCCAATAACGACGGTGTTCATACGACAGCTTGTAGTAGGACAGATCGCTGCCGGGGATGCTCGCCTCGCCGGACAGCGACTGCACCGCACCCACCTTCGGGAAGATCGCGGTATCGCGTGAATCGTGCCGCCAGTTCAACGTGGTTTCGAAATTGAGAAACTTGTTGCCCTCGGCCGCCTCGAACTCGAGGACCTCGTCCGACGGGTCACTGCCCACCTCGAAATCGATGTGATGGATCGCAAGGCCGAAACCAAAACGGTTGAACTCGCTCAGCGGAATGCCGAAATTCATTGCGCCAATGATGTCATCGGTCTTGTAGTCTGCGGTGTCCAGATCGCGAAAGTCGATCGAACGGTAGCTCAGGTCGAAACCGCGGCTGATGCCGTCGACCGTGTAATACGGGTTGGAGTAGCCGAGCTGGTAGAGCTGGTTGGCGCTGCTGGTCCGGAGCGCGAACGACACCTTTTTTCCGGTTCCGGCAAAGTTGTCCTGGTTGATCGAGGCATTGAACACCACGCCGTCCGATTGCGAATAGCCCAGGCCGGCAAGCAGCGAGCCCGATGGCTTCTCGGTCACCGAAACGTTGATGTCCACCTCGTCACCCGACCCCGGCACCGCCGGGGTCTCGACATTGACCGACTCGAAGCTGCCGGTGCGCTGCACGCGCTCGCGCGACAGCTTGAGCTTCTCACCAGAGAACCAGGCCGCCTCCATCTGCCGGAACTCGCGCCGGATCACCGCGTCGCGCGTGCGCGAATTGCCGCGGATGTTGATACGCCGGACATAGGCACGATTTCCTGGGTCGACGAAGAAGGTCACCGCGACCGTCTTGTTCTCCTCGTCGATCTCCGGGATGCTGTTGACGTTCGCAAACGCAAAACCCAGGTCTGAGAGTTCGGCCGAGATGCGGTCGCTGCTTTCGACGATGGATTTGCGGTCGAACGGCTGTCCGCGGCGCAGGTGGATCATCTGAAAATAGCTCTCGGGCTCCTGGATCAGTTCGCCCGCGAGGCGGATGTCGCTGATCGTGTAGATATCGCCCTCGACGATGTTGATCGTGACGTAGATGTCTTTTTTGTCGGGCGTGATCGTGACCTGCGTCGAATCGATCTTGAAATTGACATAGCCGCGATCGAGGTAGTACGAGCGCAGGGTCTCGAGATCGCCGGCCAGCTTTGGCCGCGAATACTGGTTGTCTTTGGTGAAGCGCGACAGCCAGTTGCCGGTCGATAGCTCGAACTCGTCGAGCAGATCGTCTTCGTCGAACGCGGTGTTACCGACGATGTTGACGTCCTTGATCAGCGCCGTCTCGCCTTCGACGATGTCGATATCGATGGTCACCCGGTTGCGTTCCAGCGGGGTCACGGTGGAGGTCAGCTGGACCGCATACTTGCCCTGGTTGAAATACTGACGCTCGAGCTCCTGCTCGATTCGCTCGAGCACCGGGCGGTCGAAGGTGCGTCCCTCGGCAAGACCGATGTCCTTCAGTCCTTCCTTCAGCGCATCGGTGTCGATCGATTTGTTGCCGGAGAAATTGATCTCCGAGATGGCGGGGCGTTCGCTGACGACCACGACCAACACATCGCCGGCCCGTTCGAGCCGCACGTCCTTGAAAAACCCGGTCTTGTAGAGTTCGCGGATGATCTCGGAGGTGCGATCGAGGTCGATCACGTCACCCGGCTTTACCGACAGGTAGTTGAACACGGTGCCGGCGGTGATGCGCTGCAGGCCCTCGACACGGATGTCATCGACGCGAAAGTCCTCCGCCAGCACCTGCGGTGCCCATCCCAGCCACAGCAGCAGAACACACCAGAGTCTTACGCGCTTATGCACTCTCTCGACCACCCTCTGTCTGTCGATCCCGGCCGGCAGTCGCTGGCGCGCCCGCGGCCGGAAAAGACGCGATTATAGGGTATAGACCAGGGCAAAAGTAGGCTGACGCCGGGGTCACAGGGGTGACCGTCACGGCTGCTGTGTCGCATACGGTCGCTTAGTCAGTCACAACACGGCGCGGCACCGTGGCCAGAATCCGGGGGCCTGGCGGAACAGCGCTGGCCCGGAGAGCCAGCGGGCATCCGGCCGATCGGGCAAACCGGCGATCAAAGCCGCCAGAGGCGACGCTAGTGGGCTGCTTGGTAAGTTCGGTAACACTCAGCCGAACTTACCAAGCAGCCCACTAGCCCAGAATGCGCAGGATATCCACGTAGAACGCCAGGGTCATCAGGCCCAGCAACATGACCAAGCCGATCTTCTGCCCTTGCAGCATCGCCGCATCGGACAGCGGGCTGCCCTTGACCGCCTCGATTGCGAAGTACAGCAGGTGGCCGCCATCGAGCACCGGCACAGGCAGCAGGTTCAGCACCCCGAGGCTGATACTGACGATTGCGAGGAACTTCAGGAAATACACGAAACCGATGCTCGCGGTCTTGCCGGCCGCATCGGCGATCGTTATCGGTCCGCTCAGGTTGTGGATCGAAGCCTCGCCGGTCAATACCCGCCAGATGACCTTCAGCGTCAGCACCGAGTACTCCCAGGTGCGGGCCAGCGCGGCGGGAAACGCCTCGCCCCATCCCATGCGGTAACTCACCTGGTAACGTTCCATCAGGCCCGGCACGGGTTCGTTCGATGCCCCGATTCGCCCGATGATCTCATCGTTGCCCGCATGCGGGGCCGGGGTCAGCTCTATCGTCTGCTCCTGGCCGTCGCGCACGATGCGCAGGTCGATCGCGATGCCGGGCCGGGCGCGGACGTAATCCACCCAGTGGTTCCAATCCGGCACCGGTTCACCGTCGGCGCTCACGATCCGGTCACCCTGCCGCAAACCGGCAAGGTCGGCCTGCGCGCCGCGGAGCGGCTGGCCGAATACCGGCGGCACCACCGGCCGCTCCGGGGTCAGCCCCAGGT
>CBDTXT010000409.1:0-3121 GCA_965364465.1 uncultured Chromatiaceae bacterium | reverse complement strand
CAGCAGTACGCGGGTGTCCGGATCGCCCGACAGGCGGTTGGCGAGCAGGCAACCGGCGGAACCGGCGCCGACGGTGATGTAGTCATAGCCGCGGGCCGGGTCGGCGGAACTGGCAGGCATCAGCGGGGTCGTCTCTGCGTGATTCGGAACTCAGGAGCGGGCGCAGCGCGTCGCTCGGTCGGGTCGCGTCCCGTTAAACATAGCAGAGGGAGACGACCGGCCCTGCCGCAGCTCGTGCACGCCAGGCCGGCGCCCAAGCGAACCGAAACAACCGCACCGCGGCATCGCCCGCTCATGCCTCATCGCCCTGCCCGCCCCCGGCCAGGCAGTGCTCCCCAATCGCGTTCAGGAAATCCTGGCCATACTTTTCCAGCTTGTGCTGGCCCACTCCGCTGATCGCCAACAGGTCGGACTCGGTGAGCGGCCGCTCGCGCGCCATCTGCACCAGCGTGGCATCGCCGAACACCACGTAAGGCGGCTTGCCTTCGCCATCGGCCAGGCGCTTGCGCAACAAACGCAGTTCGTCGAACAGCGCCTCGTCCTGCGGTCCATGCAACAGGTCTCCCTTCGGCCGTTTTGCCTTCTTCGCGGCCTTGATGCGGGGCTTGGCGAGCTGCAGCTTCACCTCGCCTTTGAGCAGCGGGCGTGCCGACCCGGTGAGTTTCAGCACCGAATAGTTCGCGATGTCCTGTTCCAGGTAACCGTGATGAATGAGCTGCCGAATGATCGAGGCCCATTCCTGTTCGCCCCCTGTCACCGCCGATGCCATAGGTCGACAGCCGGCGATGGCCGAGTGCGCGAATACGCTCGGTGTCGGCGCCGCGCAGCACATCGATCACATGCTTGATGCCAAACCGCTGGTCGACCCGATAGACACAGGACAGCGCCTTCTGTGCCTCCACGGTCGCATCGAAACGTTCCGGCGGGTCGGTGCAGACATCGCAGTTGCCGCAGTCCTCCGGCAGGGTATCCCCGAAGTAACCGAGCAAGACCCGCCGACGACAGGTAACGGCCTCGGCCAGCGCGACCATCGCGTTCAATTTGTGCAGCTCGATGCGCTGCTGTTGCGGATTCTGGTTGGCATCAATCAATCGACGCGCAGTGACCACGTCCTGGGCACCGTACAGCAACAGCGCATCGGCGGGCAGGCCGTCGCGCCCTGCCCGCCCCGTCTCCTGGTAGTAACCCTCGATGTGCCTAGGCAGGTCGTAGTGCACCACGAAACGCACGTTGGGTTTGTCGATGCCCATCCCGAAGGCCACGGTGGCCACGACGACCTGCAACTCGTCTTTCAGGAACCTCTCCTGCACCCGCTCGCGCTCCCCGGCGGGCAGGCCGGCATGGTAAGCGGCGGCACGTATGCCCTGACCGCACAGCCGGTCCGCCACCTCTTCGACCCGTTTGCGCGACAGCGCGTAGACGATGCCGGCCTGGGCCCGATGACTTTCGAGAAAGCGCAGCAGCTGCTCGAACGGCTTGTGTTTCTCCAGCACCTCGTAACGGATGTTAGGCCGGTCGAAACCGGTCACGTGTCGTGCAGCCTCGCCCAGTTCCAGGATACGGATGATGTCGTCCCGGGTCTGGGCGTCCGCGGTCGCCGTCAGCGCGACCAAGGGCACATCGGGGAAACGTGCACGCAGGCTGCCCAGTGCGGCATACTCGGGGCGGAAATCGTGTCCCCACTGTGAGACGCAGTGCGCCTCGTCGATAGCGAACAGCGCGATGTCGATATCGGCCAGGCGCTCGATGAAACCACCCGAGATCAACCTTTCCGGGCTGATGTAGAGCAAGTCCAGCGCGTGCTCGTGCAGACGCGACAGTACCTCGCGGGCGGCCGTCGAGCCCAGGCTGGAATTGTAATAGGCCGCAGCGACGCCGTTCGCGACGAGCGCGTCGACCTGGTCCTTCATCAGCGAGATCAACGGCGACACGACGATTCCGACGCCGCGCCGATGCAGCGCCGGGATCTGGTAGCACAGCGACTTTCCGCCGCCGGTGGGCATCAACACGAACGCATCGCGCCCGGCGATCAGGTCCGCGATGATCGCCTGTTGATGCGGACGAAAGCCCGGATAGCCGAACACCCGGTTCAGCGTCTGCAGCGTTTCGGCAGCGATATCGGAATCGACTGGCATGCGACCGTATTGTAGCGGCATCACACGGCTCACGGTGGGTCAGTGTCGGGCTTCGCGTCGCCAGGCCAGCCCGCCCACGAGCAGCGCGAGCAACACCAGCCCGCCGGCGGCCTGCGGCTTAGACAGGTAGGCGGGCGCAAAGACCAGCGCACTGCCAAGCCCCAGCATCATCAGTCCGGATACCAGCTTGAGCACCCGACCCTCCCGCTCGCTGAGCTTGCGCGAGCCGAGGGTACGGACATAGATCAATACGATCGTCATCAATGGCAGTATGTAGACCAGGTTGTACAGTGCGAGATAGGCGTAGTAGCTGGGAGCGGCCAGGTCCTGGAGCGTCAGCAGACGTGTATAGATCATCGGGAACCCGGCCGTGCACAAGAGCTCGTAACTGTTCGCGGCCAGGGCAAGCGTGACAGTCGCCAGCAGCATGGCCGGCAGGCTGCGCGCCTGGACCAGGCCGCGCATACGCTGGAACAGCCGCGGTCTGGCACTGTCCGGGATCGACAGCGAGGGGCCTTGCTTGAACCATAGGTAATCCTTCAGGTTCAGCAGCGCCATCGCGATCGCCAGCAGGCCTGCCGCCAGCGTCACCAGGCGCAGTTCACCGGCGACCAGAAACACGTTGAGCCAGGCCGCCATCAGCCCAAAGTAGACCAACCCGGAAAACAATACGAACACCCCGCCTACGACCAGCATGCGGGCGCGGGACTGCTCGTGGGTCAGCAGACTGAGCAGGAACAGCAACACGAAAAAGGCGCATGGATTGAAGGCGTCCATGCCGGCCAGCAGCAGGGTCACGGCGGGCAGTGACAACTGCGCCAGTTCGAAGCCGGCCACGCGCTGCCGCTCCGTCGCTGCCGCCTGTGCGACGATCGCCCCGGTGCCGGCCTGTCCGGCCTTCTCGCGACAGGCAATCGCCCACTCCTCGAGCGCGCGGCCGGTCGTTGCGTCGCTGTCGAAGCCGGTCAGCATCTCGCCACACAGCA
>CBDTXT010000408.1:0-3130 GCA_965364465.1 uncultured Chromatiaceae bacterium | reverse complement strand
CACCGACAAGGTGCTTGCCCGCATGCGGGAGCTCGACCAGACCGCCAAGCGATAAGGGCCGTGGCGGCATTTACGCTCAAAGAGCTGGCTGCGCTTGCTCAGGCCGAGTTGCGCGGCGATCCGGCACTCGTTATCGAGGCTGTTTCGACGCTGCAGGATGCCGGGCCGGGTACGATCAGCTTTCTCGCCAATCGTCGTTATCGTTCGCAGCTGCGGGACACCCGGGCTTCGGCCGTGATCCTTGCGGCCGACGATGCAGCGGACTGCCCGGTGGCCTGTCTGGTCTCCGAGAACCCGTATCTCTCGCATGCGCGGGTCATGGTCGCCTTTCACCCGGCCGCTGCGCCTGTTCCCGGAGTCCATTCGACCGCTTGTGTCGACGCGTCGGCCCGTGTGGCTGAAAGCGCCGAGATAGCCGCCAACTGCTACATCGGCCCCGGCGTGGTGGTCGAGGAGCATGCCTACATCGGGCCTGGCTGCATCCTGCTCTCCAACGCGATGGTCGGTGTCGGCTCGCGCCTGGTCGCGTCGGTGACCCTGTGCGCCGATACGCGGCTCGGCAGGCGCTGCCTGGTGCACCCCGGTGCAGTCATCGGCGGGGACGGGTTCGGACTCGCCAACGACGATGGGGCCTGGTGCAAGGTGCCGCAGATCGGACGGGCGATCCTCGGCGATGACGTCGAGATAGGATCCTGTTCCTCGGTCGACCGTGGTGCGATCGGCGACACGCGGATCGCCGACGGCGTCAAGATCGACAGTCAGGTGCATGTCGCGCACAACGTGCAGATCGGGGAACACACGGCGATTGCGGGTTGCGCGGCGATTGCCGGTTCGTCGCAGGTCGGCAGCTACTGTACCATCGCCGGCGGCGCCGGAATAACCGGCCATGTGACCTTGACCGACCACGTGCATGTGTCAGGCGTTTCCTCCGTCACGCGCTCGATAAGCAAACCGGGGGTCTATACCGGTACCGTCCCTGCGATGGAACATGCGGTCTGGCTGAAGAACTTTGCGCGCCTGCGCCAGCTGGATGATATGGTGCGCCGCCTGAAGGTGCTGGAACGGGAATTGGCGGTGTTGCGTGACGGCGGCCCTACACAGGATTGATCCGGATAGGTCTCTGCCGAGTCGACGCCCAGCCATACGGTAAAACAGATCTTGGAGATTGCGTCATACGCCATGGACATTCAGCAAATTCACAGCCTGCTGCCACATCGCTACCCCTTCCTGCTGGTCGATCGTGTGCTCGACAGCGAACCGGGCAAGCGCCTGCGGGCCATGAAGAATGTGACCATCAACGAGCCGTTTTTCCAGGGTCATTTCCCGAGCAAGCCGGTGATGCCCGGCGTATTGCTGATCGAGGCAATGGCGCAGGCTACCGGCTTGCTCGCGATGGAGAGTGCCGAGGTCCCGAAAGAGGCGATCTATTACCTCGTGGGCGTCGACAAGGCGCGCTTCAAGCGTCCCGTGGTGCCTGGCGATCAGTTGATCTTCGACGTAGAGGTACTGAAGCACAAGCGTGAAATCTGGGTGTTTGCCGCCGAGGCCAGGGTCGACGAGAAGCTCGTCGCCTCGGCTGAAATCATGTGCACGGCACGGAACCTCTGAGTGTGATCGATCCACGTGCGCTGGTGGACCCGGGGGCGGAGCTAGACGACGGCGTGAGCATCGGACCCTTCAGCGTGATCGGGCCCGAGGTACGCATTGGCAGGGGTACCCGTATCGGGTCCCATGTCGTGATCAAGGGCCCGACCCGCATCGGCGAGGACAATCGAGTCTTTCAGTTTGCATCGGTCGGCGAGGATCCCCAGGACAAGAAGTACGGGGGCGAGCTGACCTACCTGGAGATCGGTGATCGCAATCAGATCAGGGAGTTCGCGACCATCCATCGCGGGACCGTACAGGACCGGTCACTGACCCGGATCGGCGACGACAATCTGTTGATGGCCTATACGCATGTCGCGCACGATTGCCGGGTGGGCAACCACACGATCCTGGCGAACGCGGCCTCCCTCGGCGGACACGTGCATCTCGACGACTGGGCGATTCTGGGCGGCTTCAGCATGGTCCATCAGTTCTGCCGCGTCGGGCAGCACTGCTTCGCTGCGATGGGTAGCGCGATCAGCAAGGACGTCCCGCCCTATTGCCTGGTCGCCGGGCATCCTGCCAAACCACACGGCATCAATAGCGAGGGCCTCAAGCGGCGCGGCTATGCGTCCGAGCAGCTGCGCGTGATCAAGCAGGCCTACAAGACGCTGTACGCCTCGGGTCTCTCGCTCGCAGCCGCGCGCGAGCAGATCGCAGCAGCCGCCGCCGAGAGTGCCGAAATGCGGGTCGTGGCCGACTTCCTGGCGGCCAGCGAACGCAGCATTGCTCGCTGACCGGCCTGCATGCGGCCGTTGCGAATAGGGATTATTGCTGCGGAACCATCGGGCGACCTGCTCGCGGCAGGGCTGATGAAGGCGCTGCGTGAACGTCTGCCGGCTGTGCGCTTCGAGGGTGTCGCCGGCCCACTGATGCGAGATATCGGCATCGACGAGTGGGAGAACATGGACAGCCTTTCGGTGATGGGCCTGTTCGAGGTCCTGCGCCACCTGCCGCGGCTGCTTCGCCTGCGTTCGATGCTCGCCGCGCGGTGGCGTGAGACGCCGCCTGCGGCTTTCATCGGCGTGGATGCGCCTGACTTCAACCTCGCCCTGGAGTGCCGACTGCGCGACGCGGGCGTGCCGACCGTGCACTATGTCAGTCCCACTGTCTGGGCCTGGCGCACCGGCCGTGTGCGCACAATACGTCGTGCGGCCGATCTGTTGTTGACCATATTCCCGTTCGAACGCGACTTTCTCGCTGCGCACGATGTGCCGGCCCGGTATGTGGGACACCCCTTGGCCTGCGATATGCCACTGAGGCCCGACAGGCAGGGCGCCCGTTCCGCCCTCGGTCTCGAGGCCGAGCGGCCGGTCCTGGCCTTGCTGCCGGGGAGCCGTCGTGGCGAGGTTGCCCGGCTCGCGCGGCCCTTTTTGCAGACCGCGCTGCGCCTGCGGCGGGAGTTTGCGGGACTCCAGGTCGTCGTGCCGCTGGTGAGTGCGGCGACCGGGCAGCTTTTCGAGCAGGAACGGGCACGAACAGCGGC
>CBDTXT010000407.1:0-3134 GCA_965364465.1 uncultured Chromatiaceae bacterium | reverse complement strand
CGAATCTTCGATAGATCGCGCTCAGTGGTAGCAACACCATAGGGCAGACCGTTCTCATCCAACAAGGCTGTCGCGCTGATCCAGATTGGTACTGTCGAACCATTTTTGGCGATGCGATGGCTTTCGAATGCATCCACCACCACACCCTTTCGAAGTGTTGCGAAAATGTGTCGAAAATGCGCTAGCTCCTCTTTTGGGATCAGGCGCTCGATATTCGTATGCAATGCCTCCGCTTCCGGGTAGCCGTAGATCCGCTCTGCGGCCGGGTTCCATGCGAGGATATTTCCCGCAAGATCCAACACGGTAATGGCGTCGTTGGCATCCCTGACCACGGTCGCTAGGTGACGCTCGCGTTCCAGCGCGGATCGCAGTCGGCTCACGTCTTTCATCATGTCGATATCGATGAAGGCAATAACGGCTCCTTCTATCCGGTTATCCGATGTCCGGTACGGTCGCATCCGTACTGAATACCAGTGTCCGTTATTGTCCCTAATTTCCAGTACCTTCGTGGTCATCGTTTCGATCACCTCCAGTACCCTTGTCTCCAGGTCAGGTATCTCGATATTTGGCTTGATGTCGCTGATGGGACGGCCCAGGTCACTGACGATCAGGTTCAGCAGCTTCTCGGCCTGGGGAGTGAACTGGCGGATCCTCAAGTCGTGACCCAGCATCACTATGGGGATATTGACGCTAGCCAACAGGTTCGTGAAGTCGTTGTTCACCCCGGATAGTTCCGTATTGCGGTTCTCCAGTTCCTCGTTGAGCGTGGCCAGTTCTTCATTGATAGACTGAAGTTCCTCCTTGGCGGTTTCCAACTCCTCGTTGGTGCTCTGTAGCTCCTCGTTGGCCGATTGGATCTCCTCGTTGGCCGTTCTCATATCTTCATTTCTGCCGTCCTGCTCCTCGATGATCGACTGCATGTATTCTCGAGTCGATGCGAGTTCCTGTTCGAGTGCCTTGCTACGGTCTTGGCCAAGACCTGCTTGCCTTTCCACGGTTTCGCCCGTAGCCGGGTCTGGTTGAACAGCCAGGTCAATCGCCTCTTCGAACAACACCAGCAGGTAGGATTCGTCTGGCGTTGGCCCCTGCATGGGCAATACCACGATATTTACCGTGCCGGTCTCCCCGTTACGCTTGTAGCGCAACCGCTCCTTGCGCACCACCGACTGTTCTTTAAGTGCTCTGTGCACAGCAGCGCGAAGGTCCACCGACAGTTCCTGGCGCACAAGTTTCTGCAGGTTCAGGCTGGCTGACCCCGGCGTGGGGTTCAGGTAGGGACCGGTTTCGCCACGGAAACTCAGGATGTCCATATTTTCATTGATCACCGCGCCCGGGGGACCGTATCGGTCCAGGACCAAGCGATCGGCCTCTTGTTTCATGGTTACCTCAGGCAAAGGCGGTCCTTCCTCCCGACTCGGTAGCTTTTCCTCACCTATTCCGACCGCACGGGGCTCAAATTCGTAGTTGATGCGGGTTGAGATGGATTTTTTGGAATACAGCTTGTTCTTTAGATCCACTGCACTGAACAGGCCCGCATGCCCGCCTATCGATTCGGATTTCCCCAGCATAAGGAACCCATTCTGATTGAGCGCATAGTGGAAAATCTGAAGCGTTTTTTTCTGTAGCACGCTGCCTAGGTAGATCATCAGATTGCGGCAACAGATCAAGTGGAGTTTTGAGAAAGGC
Source organism: uncultured Chromatiaceae bacterium (assembly GCA_965364465.1). GTDB lineage: Bacteria > Pseudomonadota > Gammaproteobacteria > Chromatiales > Chromatiaceae > Thiosocius. The sequence continues at coordinate 1,448 of CBDTXT010000407.1, read as the reverse complement.
GGGTCCTTGATCAGGTTCTGGGTAGCAAACACGCACATGTCACGGATTGATTTGTTGACCTGGTAGCCGCCGGCAACTTTTACGAAGTGCCGACGCAACCTTTCCCGAGAGAGTCCACCGACTGTGTTCTCCGGGTAGATGCCGCTGCGTGCAATCTCGATCGCCCTGTCGTCGATGTCGGTCGCAAAAATCTGCACCTGCGGAACGTTTTGCTGCAGATCCGCCTGCTCAAGATAGGAGATTGCGACCGAGTAGGCCTCCTCCCCTGTCGAGCAGCCAGGAATCCATATCCGTATAGGCACGTCGGGTCTGCATTCTTTCAGTATGTGGGTCAGCACCTTTTCCTTGAGCGCGTCAAAGGCTTCCGGGTCACGAAAAAAGCCGGTGACATTGATGAGGAGGTCGTGGAAGAGGTGCTCAACTTCCTTTGGAGTGGTCTGGAGATAACGTACGTAATCACGCAAGTGCTCAAGCTTGTGCACCACCATGCGCCGCCTTACGCGGCGTAGGATAGTATTTCGCTTGTAGTAGGTGAAATCGTTGCCGGTTCGTGACCGCAGAAAAAGGAAAATCTTGTCGAGATTTTCACTGACTTCAGGAGTCGATGATTCGGCTGCATCCGGGCGGTGGACCTGGAACGGGTGATGGGCAATTCGCCCAACCTCTTTGGCGATGGACTCTGGAGGCATCACAAAATCTACACAACCCGCCGCAATCGCGCTGCCGGGCATTCCAAAGTACTCGGCTGTCGGCTTATCTTGCGCGAAAGTGATGCCCCCCGCCGACTTGATCGCCTTCAGGCCCAGAGTGCCGTCTGAGGCAGTCCCGGAAAGCACCACGCCGATCGCCTTGTTGCCCAAATCATCGGCCAGGGAGTGAAGAAAATAATCAACGGGAAGGTGCTGCCCCCTTTCCAAAACCCGATCAAGGACCTGAAGCCTGCCGTGATGAAGCGCCAGCGTGGATTTTGGGGCAATGACGTAGACTTGATTGGGCTCGATCGGCAGGCCCTGCTTGATCTCAATCACCGGCATGTCGGTGTACTCTGCCAGAAGTGCAGGCAGCATGCTCACATGCTCGGGATCGAGATGTTGAATCAGCACGAAAGCCATGCCCGTGTCAACCGGGAGGCTTCTGAGCAGGGCACGAAAAGCATCCAGGCCCCCGGCTGACGCACCAATGCCCACCACGGGGACGATCGCCTCAGCCTTTTTCGAGCTGCCGTGCTTTCGTGATGGCTTGGTGACGAATTTTTTCTCTGCAGCTGCCTTCTTCATCGCGGGGCGTTTTCTCGGCGCAGATTTCTTGCCGATGGACGCGGAATCCGCAGCGCCTGACGGCCGGTCCGGCGACCGGGGTTTTGCTGAGCGGGAAGCCTTCTTCTTACTCACATCCGGGGTACCCTCAGTCACACTTCGTCCTCCGGGGACAAACACCTCCTTCGCCGA
>CBDTXT010000406.1:0-3148 GCA_965364465.1 uncultured Chromatiaceae bacterium | reverse complement strand
CGAGGATCTGGCCCCTCTTGGATTGAGGTTAAGCCGCTTGTGTCCGGTGGAACAAGCGGCGCTTTTGGATGGTCAGTTTCTTGATCTTTTGCCTCCTTTCGATGATGGCGGTACGCCGTCCGAGATAGACGTCGGCGGGAGTGACGTTGCCGAGGCTCTCATGGTAGCGGTGATTGTTGTAGTGATCGACGAAGGCCTCGATCTGGGCCTCGAGATCGCCGGGCAGATAGTAGTTCTCCAGCAGGATCCGGTTTTTCAGAGTCTGGTGCCATCGTTCGATCTTGCCCTGGGTCTGGGGATGATAGGGAGCGCCACGAACGTGCTCCATATTTCGGTCGTCGAGCCATTCGGCCAGGCCGCCGGCAATATAGCTCGACCCGTTGTCGGACAAGAGCCGAGGTTTGTGACCGATCGTCGCCTGATCGCAACCTGATGCCTTGAGCGCCAGCTCCAGCGTGGCAGTGACGTCCTCGGCCTTCATGGTCGTGCAGAGTTTCCAGGCAATGATATAGCGTGAGAAGTCGTCGAGGATCGTGGACAAGGTAGAACCAGCCCCAGCCGATGACCTTCAGATAGGTGAAGTCGGTCTGCCAGAGCTGGTTGGGTGCCGTGGTCTTGTGCTTGAACTGGTCGGCGGCTTTGATCACCACGAAAGCCGGGCTGGTGATCAGATCGTGGGCCTTGATCTGTCGATAGACGAAGGCTTCCGAGGCAAAATATCCCGCCGTATCCGTGAACCTGACCGCGAGTTCGCGGGGTGACGGGTCCGGCTCCTCGAGGGCCAGATCGACGATCTGCGCACGGACCTCGTCCGGGACACGGTTCCAGATCCGGCCGGGTCGGCTGTTTCGGTCTTCTAGGCCGGCGAGGCCGAGGGCCTGATAACGATCGTACCATCGATAGAAGGTTGTCTTTGCAATGCCGAGATTATCCAAGGTCCGCCGGACCGGTAGATGGGATTGCTCGACCAGACGAATGATCTCGAGCTTTTCGGACGCGGGGTATCTCATTCGTCGTCTCCCCCATCCCCGATCATGCTTTTTTTGAGAAGCCGGTTCTCCAGCATCTGCTCGGCCAACGCTTCCTTGAGACTGCGCGCTTCAGCACGCAAGGCCGTCACCTCGTTGCTGGTGGCCTGGCGCGCCGTGTCGCCCGCAAGGCGCTTCTTGCCAGCCTCCAGAAACTCCTTCGACCAGCTGTAATAGAGCCCCTCGGCAATGCCCTCGCGCCGACACAGCGCGGCGATGCTCGCCTCACCGCGCAGGCCCTCAAGAACAATACGGATCTTCTCTTCTGCCGAATAGTGCCGCCGTGTCTTGCGGCGGATGTCCCGGACGACCTTCTCGGCCGGGTCTTTCTTGCTCATCGATTTCTGTCTCATCTTTGTGCCCTTCGGTCACTGCGATGAGCCAGAAATCCTCAGTTATGAAAACCCTTCAGTTGGTCCCAAGGGTGATGATGTCAGGCAGATTACGCCGCCGGTCGGCCTCTGTCTTTTCGTTGCGGAGAGCATTGCCGGGGTCGGCATCGCCCGCCTCACTCGCGCCATCTTGCCTTTCTTTTTGGTCGAAGTGTTCTTACTCGTCATTCTCACATTCGTACCCGACATCGTGACCTTCCTGCCAAGAAGTCTAGGGTATTGAAATAAGGATGCCGATCATCCTGCAAGGGGAGTTCAAGCTGCGTAGGGTCTTGCGCTGAGATAGACCGGGCGCGCGGCGGCGATCGCTCCAGATGCAGAGGACAGCTCCTATCCAACGGCATCGCGATGGGAACCGACTATTCGCCGATGATATTATAGGTGTCTCAGAACGCCCGCTTAGGCCCGGGAACACGACATCAAGAACCGCTTATCTGCCTTATGGGAAACATTATTGCTTAAGTCTTCGCAAGCATCTGTCCGATGCTTACCGTTGCTCTGACCAAGATGTGCTTTGTGTTTACCGGACAAACGCCCATCGGTAGATTTCGCCAGCAAGTCCCATCCAACTGCGCCGAGCGGCGCACTATCAACTCTAATAGCGGTGACAACAGAATGCAGAAAAGGCAGCTTGGAGAAAATGGTCCCAAAGTTTCGGCTATCGGAATTGGTGCCATGTCGTTTACTAACTTTTATGGTCCAACGACGAAGGACGCTTCGTTCGATATATTGAGAACCGCGCTTGAGCTGGGCATCGATCATATTGATACCGCGAACGTGTATGGTCAGGGCCTCTCCGAACAGGTAATCGGTGAATTCTTGGCCGGGCATGGGAACTCTTGCACATTTACGATAGCTACCAAGGCCGGCATTACTCGCGATCCCGATAGTGGAAAACGTGCGTTCGATAACTCCCGCACGCATTTGGAAATGGAACTGGACGGAAGCTTGAAACGCTTAGGTCTGGATTGCGTGGATCTCTTCTATGTTCACAGACGTGATCCAAGACGCCCGATCGAGGAAGTAATGGAGACTCTCGCCGGATTAGTGAAGGCCGGTAAGGCAAGAAGTATTGGATTTTCAGAGATCGCACCCTCGTCTCTTCGTCAAGCTTCTTCCGTGCGTCCTGTTGCAGCCGTCCAATCGGAATACTCCCTCTCAACCCGAACACCGGAAGTAGGACTCGTACAAAACTGCGCGAAACTAGGTGCGGCTCTCGTAGCATTCTCGCCGGTCGGCCGTGGATTACTGACCGATCGCCCCCCCACAGCTGAAAGCGTTGTTGAATCTGGTTTCCTAAAAACCAACCCGCGTTTCAATGCGGAGAACCTGGCGGCAAACTTAAGGCAAAGTCAAAAGTTCCGTTCGCTTGCGGCAGAAATGGGAACGAGGGCCGCTACGCTTGCGATTGCATGGCTCCTCCATCAAGGAGCCCACATCATACCGATACCTGGGACCCGATCCAGTGAGCATCTTCGGGAGCTTGCGGCGGGAACAGAGCTTAGCCTTTCGGACGCAGATCTGGCCCGCGTCGAAAAAGCTCTTCCAATTGGATGGGTGCAAGGTGACCGGTATTCTGAGGCACAATGGATCGGTCCGGAGCGGTATGCCTAGCCAGGACCTTTCAACTGGATAGTCCGAAATTCGCAGAGGGTGTTAAAGAACTCTGATTTGAGCGGCTCTTCCAGTGTCCGCTGTTAGTAGCAGCAGACATTTTGTTTGCACCCC
>CBDTXT010000405.1:0-3152 GCA_965364465.1 uncultured Chromatiaceae bacterium | reverse complement strand
GATCCGCGACTGTACGCAATGAGTCGCGCCGAGGTGTGCCGATGGGTGCAATGGGTGCCCGTGCCGGCAAACCGGCCGAGGCTCCGGCCCCGGTCAGTCGGGTAACCGGTAGCAGCGGTAATACCGAAACTGGATCACTGATCACTTACTCCGGCGGCGCACGCGGTTAACCCTTACTGGCGATCGAAGACTCTATGATGCGTTCATCCCGACAATCCTCGCTTGCCTCGCGCCGCCTGTCCGGCCGGGCGCCGATGCGTCGCCCAGGAGGGGTGGCCTCGACGGGCGTGCGCGGTGGCGCGGTTTCGGGTTCTCATCCGTTGTGCCGGATGGGCGAAAACGCGCAGCTGCATGCCTATGAGTGCACGGTCAAGGACGCATTCGACGGAATCGTGCCGATACTGAAAGAGATTTCGGCATTGCAGCATGAAGCGGACTTTGTCGCCCAGGCTCGCCGTATTGCTCGCAGCAAACTCGGTTTCGAGTTGCCCGACAGCATCCTTGAAGGTGCATGGGTGGAGCAACTGGACATGCGACGCCTGTTTGCCTGGTGCGTGTTCCAGACCTATCGGCGTTTTTGCGACGACTTTTTCGCCAATGATCCATTGGCTAGCGTGGATGCGGCTGGGTTTGATGATTTCCTGCAGGCTTGCGGTTTCCACACCCTGGACATCTCGCCATGCGCCGACGGACGCCTGGCCCACGTAGTCCGCTATGTGCTGCGTCTGCCGCATCGCTCGGTGCGGCGGAAATCGTATGCGGGCGCGTTGTTTGATATCGAGAACAGCATCGAAAAATGGGTCGAGACCGAGATGCTGCGTTTTCGTGAGGGTCGCCCGAATCTTGCCGATGCCCCGACACGCTATCTCAAGGCGGTGGTGTATCACTACAGCTCGGTAGATCCGGAACACGAAGGTTGTGCCGCACATGGTTCGGACACGCAGAAGGCCGCGCAGGCTGGATTGGATCGATTGAATGGTTTTAGAGAAGCGGTCGAAAACAGCTTCTGCTGCGGTGCCTCGATTGACTTGTTATTGATTGGCCTGGATACGGACACCGATGCTATTCGGGTGCACCTGCCCGATGGCGAGGGCGATCTGTCGCTGGAACGCTATGTCGACGCGCTGGACCTGTATCACGACACGCGCGGCATGAGCGCAGGTGATGCGACGTCAGCCGTTACGGCCGCACTGCATAGTGCTGCACCGGAGTCTGCTGCGGGTATGCAGCAACTGGTCGCCCGGCTGATCGAGAACAATATTTCGCAGATCGTTTACGTGAAGAACGCACACGGCGAGCACTATCCCGATATCGGGCATGCCGAGCGGTTTATCGGTGCCGGGGTCGGTTTTGAAGAGATTCAGCTTCGAAACCTGATGTATTTCGCTTATCTCAATACGATTGAGGAGGCGACGCCCGACACCGATGTCGGCATCAAGATTTTTAAGGGCCTGAACGTGTCACGGGGCCTGCCGGTACCCATCGTGGTGCGCTTCGATTATCACAGCAAGGTGCCGGGTGCCCGGGATCGTGCCGTCGAACGATGCGCACGCGTGGCCGAGGCCTTGAAAACGCGCTACGCAGAGCTGGCGGAAAAAGGCTTGCTGCATATTCTTCAACTGGTGAGAGATTGCACCGCCGACGCGACTGTCGAGGTGCTGGCTTGCACTGTCAACGCCGGTGGCGAATCGGGAGCGCACTGATGAAGATCTGTCAGGTTGAACGGCCGTTAGTGTCGACGAATCGCATCTCGGAGATGGAGCATAAACATCTTCAAGTGGTTCTTGATGGCAGTTCCCGCGCGGTCGCGGTGGACGCGGTCGGTGCCAAGCCAGGTGACTGGGTTATTTGTGTCGGCAGTTCCGCGGCACGTGAGGCGGCGGGCAGCAAGGGTTACCCCAGCGATCTGACGATCGTCGGCATTATCGACAAGTGGCCGCCGGAGGAATCTGATGCAGATCCTGCAGGTTGAGGGTTCGCTGGTCTGCACCTCGCGTCACGAGGGGATGAAGCATTCGGTGTTTCGCATTGTGCGTGATGCAAATGGTAAGCGGCAGGTGGCGACAGACCCTGTCGGTGCAAGGCCAGGTAACTGGGTTTTTTTGGCGAGCGGTTCTGCCGCGCGCTTTGCGGCTGGGGATTTTGAGATCCTCACCGATTTGACGATCGCCGGGATCATCGATGAATGGCCCCCGGAAGAGTCGGACGGGGCGGAGTCCTGAGGCGAGTGATCCCGCTGGGACAAAGTATTTTTGACGTTTTTACAGACCTTATATCGAGGCAATTAGGAGACACTGAAGATGGCAACTGAAAACTATGGCATCGCACTGGGCATGATCGAAACGCGCGGGCTGGTGCCCGCCATCGAAGCCGCAGACGCCATGACGAAGGCTGCTGAGGTTCGACTCATCGGTCGGGAGTTCGTTGGTGGCGGCTATGTCACCGTTCTGGTGCGAGGCGAGACCGGCGCGGTCAACGCTGCCGTTCGTGCTGGCGCCGACGCATGTGAGCGTGTGGGTGACGGCCTCGTGGCTGCGCACATCATCGCGCGTCCTCATAAAGAAGTTGAGCCGATTCTGGAAAGCAAGTAACTGAATGGGGCTGCGCCATGCCGGCGCGGCCGCCTGGCTAATTCTTCCTTATTCTGACGGAGAAGAGACAATGGCAAACGAGAACTACGGAATTGCACTGGGTATGATCGAAACCCGCGGCCTGGTCCCGGCTATCGAAGCGGCTGACGCCATGACCAAAGCGGCTGAAGTTCGCTTGATCGGCCGCGAGTTTGTTGGTGGTGGTTACGTGACCGTTCTGGTCCGTGGTGAGACCGGTGCAGTCAACGCAGCCGTTCGCGCTGGCGCTGACGCCTGCGAGCGTGTGGGTGACGGCCTGGTGGCTGCGCACATCATTGCGCGTCCGCATCGCGAAGTTGAGCCGGTACTGCCGGCCGGCGGTCCTGCTGCCGAGTGATCGGTACGCGCGGTAGGACGTCGGAAAGCAGATGCTGAAAACGCGGGTTGATCAGGGCGTGCTGGGATATCTCGGCAGGGCGCTGAGCCTGGAGTTCTCTGCTGTCCAGCTCTACAGTACCCAGTCAAGACTGGTGGCTTACTGGGGGCTGGCGATGGCTGCCGAGCGTCTCCGCCATGAGGCCG
>CBDTXT010000404.1:0-3168 GCA_965364465.1 uncultured Chromatiaceae bacterium | reverse complement strand
GCCAGATGGGTCGCACGCTCGCTTTCTTCACCGCCACGCCGCTGTCGGTCGAGGGCCTCGAACAGCTGCTGCCGGCGCCGCAGCCGTGTGTGCTGGTGGCCAACCACGCCAGCTATCTGGACGGGGCACTACTGGTCGCCGCGCTGCCGCGCGAGCTGGTCTTCGTCGCCAAGGAGGCGTTGGCTACACAGTTCGTCGCCGGCACCTTCCTACGCCGTCTCGGGGCGCTGTTCGTCGAACGTTTCGACCCGCGCCGGGGTTTGGCGGACCTGCGACACATCAGCAAGCTGGCGTCGTCTGGCGGTGCCCTCGTGTTCTTCGCCGAGGGGACCTTCGGTGCGGCACCGGGCCTGCGGCCGTTTCACATGGGCGCATTCGTGACCGCGATCCAGGCCCAGTTGCCGGTGCTGCCGGTGGCCATCACCGGTACCCGAGGCATGCTGCGCTCGGGATCCTGGTACCCGCACCCCGGGCGCCTCACGGTAGCTATCGGCGAACCCATTGTGCCGCCACCGGCTACTGACCCGGCGGAAAACTGGCGGGCTGCGTTGCGACTCCGCGACGCGACGCGCGGCGTCATCCTCGAGCGCAGCGCGGAGCCCGACCTGGCGGTCGGCGGTTGACGCGGGGTTGCGGCCGTGCGGCGTCGCGCCCAGAGCGGGCCATATCGCGCTGGCGCCCGGGCGGCTCCTTCGGTTAAGGTCCCTGATTCCTACACAAGCGAGGAATATAAGATGAAAAAAACCCTGATGGCGATCGCGCTAGCCGCGCTCACCGGCGCAGGATGGGCAGCCGAGATGGGAACACCCGACGAAGCCAAGGCCATGTCCGAGAAGGCCCAGGCCGCGGTCAATGAAATGGGCAAGGACAAGGCCTTTGCCACCTTTGCCGCGGAGGACGGTGGCTTTCGCGAGAAGGATCTCTATGTGTTCTGCCTGGATATGGACGGGGTGATGCTGTCGCATCCGCTCAAACCCGCCCTGGTCGGCAAGAACATGCTCGATTTCAACAAGTACGGCGACGAGTTGTTCAAGGACATGGTGGCGACCGCCAAGGATCCGGGTCAGGGCTGGGTGGACTACAAGTGGCCCTACCCGGGCACGGACGAGGTCAAAGAGAAGACCAGCTACGTGATGACGAACAAAGAGGGCTTCTTCTGCGGCGTCGGGGCCTACAAATAGGCGCGGGTTGACGTACCAGGCCGCGCTTACACGGCCGCACGATGTGACGACAGGCCGGGGCATTGATGCTCCGGCCTTCGTTCATTCCGCGCACCCGAGCATCGCGCCGGTCGTTGGGTCGCGCGGCACTGCGGCCTATTGTGTGCCCGGCCGGTACTCCGGCAGCATACGCTGCAACAGGGCGCGTAGCGCTACCTCATTACGCGTGGCACAAGTTTCCGCCAGTTCGTCCAGGTCACGCTGCACGGCCTGCCAGTCGTTCTCCCTGGCTTGCGCCAGCAGGATTTTCGGGTGCGATGTGCCCAGCAGCATCTCCGACTGGTGGAACAGTTCCTCGTGGAGCTTTTCGCCCGGGCGCAGTCCGATGAACTCGATCGCGATGTCCTGCTCCGGCACGCGCCCGGCCAGCCGGATCATCTCGTTTGCAAGGTCGAGAATCTTGACAGGCTGCCCCATTTCCAGCACGAAGACCTCGCCCCCCTTACCCATCGCGGCGGCCTGTAGTATCAGGCTGACCGCTTCCGCAATGGTCATGAAGAATCGGCTGACTTCGGGGTCGGTGACCGTGACCGGCCCTCCGGCCTCGATCTGCTTGCGGAAAAGCGGAACGACCGAACCCGCGGAATCCAGCACATTGCCGAAACGCGTGGTGATGAAGGCGGTCGAACCACGGTCGTTCAACGACTGGCAATAGACCTCGGCCACGCGTTTGCTCGCGCCCATGACGTTGGTCGGATTGACCGCCTTGTCGGTCGAGACCAGCAGGAACTTCTCCGCACCATACTTTAGGGCAAGGTCGGCGACGACACGCGTGCCGAGCACGTTGGTGTTGATGCCCTCCACCGGGTTGTGCTCGACTAGCGGTACATGCTTGTAGGCGGCGGCATGCAGCACGATCTGCGGCCTGAACGCATCGAACACCGATTCCATGCGCACCGGATCACGCACGTCACCGAGCACGGCCTGCAGGCTTTCCCGAGGATGTTTCGCGGCCATTTCGTGCTCGATCCGGTAAAGGTTGTGCTCGCCGTTGTCGAGCAGCAGCAGACGCGCGGCCGCGTGCTGGCTGACCTGGCGGCAGAGCTCGGAACCGATGGACCCACCGGCGCCCGTCACCAGGACGCGCTTACCCTCCAGCAGCCGCTGCACGCGCCGGTTTTCGTGCGAGACCACGTCCCTACCGAGAAGGTCCTCGATACGGATCTCCCGAAGCTGCGCGATGCCTATCTGAGAGTCCGGTAACTCGTCGAGGGATGACAGTGTCACGCAATGTACGTCGTGCGCGTTGCAGGTATCCACGATCCGGCGCATCAGGTCCCTTCCTACCGAACGCATCGCAACCAGCACGACGTCGATCGCGAGCAGCTCGAGGTGGGCCGCAAGGTCCGCGACTCGGCCCTTGACCCGGATGCCATGAAGTTCGCGGCCGAGGTTCTTTGGGGCGTCGTCGAGAAACGCGATCAGCTCGAAGCGCTTGTCGTGCAGCAGGTCGCGTGCCAGGAGCTCGCCCGCACGGCCAGCGCCAAGGATCAAGGCACGCTGGCAGTCCTTCCGGGTCAGCTGAAAGCGCCGGTCTTTGAGCCAACGGTACATCAGGCGGGGGCCCGTCAGTCCCATCGTGAGCAGCACGGGGTAGAGAATCAGTATCGAGCGCGGTACGTCCGTCAGCCGCACAATCAGGAAATCGACCAGGAACGTGATGCCCGCCCCAATCCATACCGCCTTGAGGATTCGGATCAGATCCGGGACCGATGCAAAACGCCAGATACCCCGATACAGACTGAACAGCCAGAATGCGAGCGCCTGCACCGGCACCGCGATGGCCAGGAGCAGCCAGAGGCCTTGCGCGTGTATCTCGGGAATCGCACCGAGATCGAAGCGCAACCAGTAGGCAATGAGCAGCGACGCCGGAATCCAGAACAGATCGTGAGCGAATGCCGACCAGCGATTGCGCATCGGATAGAGGCGTTCGTACAGCATCAGCGAC
>CBDTXT010000403.1:0-3191 GCA_965364465.1 uncultured Chromatiaceae bacterium | reverse complement strand
TCGAGGTCGGGTAGTTCGTTCGCCGCGAGCTCCGCGGCCGCGTCCCCCGCAGCGCCGGCCTCGATGCACCCGATCTTGCGGAGCTGGAGTTCGGGATGACGCTTGATCAAATCGGCCGCGAGCCGATCGGTCTCACGCGAGGCCGTGCCGTTGCCGATCGCGACCAGTTCGACCCGATGCATCGCGGCAAGCCCAGCCAGTATCGCGATCGCCTGGTCCCAGTGCCGTTTCGGCGCATGCGGGTAGACGGTGTCCGTCGCCACCACCTTGCCGGTAGCGTCGACCACCGCCACCTTGACGCCGGTGCGCAAACCGGGGTCGAGGCCCAGTGTCGCGCGCGGACCGGCCGGTGCCGCCAACAGCAGGTCGTGCAGATTGGCGGCAAATACCTTGATCGCCTCCGACTCTGCCGCCTCGCGCAGGCGATTCTTCAGCTCCAGATCCAGACGGGTCAACAGCTTGACGCGCCAGGTCATGCGGACACTGTCACGCAGCCAGGCATCGGCCGGGCGGCCCGCGTCGCGGACCCCAAAACGCCGTGCGATCATCCGCTCCGGCTGGCTCCGGCCGGCCTCGTCCTGCTCGATGGCCAGATCGAGAAAGACGACGCCCGCGTTGCGCGCGCGCAGAAGCGCAAGCGCCCGGTGCGAAGGGATGGACCTGATCGGCTGGGTGAAATCGAAATAGTCCGCAAACTTCGCCCCCTCCTGCTCTTTGCCGGCCACGACGCTGCTCTTGAGCTGCGCGTTCTCCCAAAGCCACTCGCGCACCTCGCCGGTCAGCGCCGCATCCTCGGCCCAGGTTTCCATCAGGATCTGGCGTGCACCGTCGAGAACCGCCCTGCTGTCGGCGAAGCCGCTCTCGGGGTCCAGGTAAGCCGTGGCAAGTGCCTCCGGATCCTGTGTCGGATCCGCCAGAATCGCGTCTGCGAGCGGCGCGATACCGGCCTCCCGCGCGATCTGCGCCTTGGTACGACGCTTCGGCCTGAACGGCAGATAGACGTCCTCCAGGCGCGTCTTGGTCTCCGCGGCCATCACCTCGCGCCGCAGCTCCGGGGTCAGCTTGCCCTGCTCTTCGATAGACTTGAGCACGCCGATGCGCCGTTCCTCGAGCTCCCGTAGATAGCCGAGGCGCTCCTCGAGTGTGCGCAGTTGAACATCGTCGAGGCCACCGGTCGCCTCTTTGCGGTAACGGGCGACGAACGGGACCGTAGCGCCCCCGTCCAGCAACCCGATGGTCGCTTCGACCTGATCAGCCCTGACCTCTATCTCTGAAGCGATTCTTTCGGCGATGGGGGGCAGCACGCGATACTCCTTGGGGTGTGTGAGGCGAGGAATCTACACCAGCTGCCCCTGCAGAGAAACCGTTGCCCGAGGCATGCTCCCGGCGGCGCGTCTGGCCGATGCAGCGATGGCCGCGCGGGGTTTACGACGAGGGCCGAAGGCCCGGCGCTGAGCGAGGGTATCCCGCGTCACAGGTACGGGCACAGACAACAGGCTGCCGATCCGTGCTTGGGAGCCGCGGATACAACAGGTGTCTAAGGGGCCGAGAAATCTTCGGAAAAGCCAACGGGGCCTAAAGGTGAAGCACCGTCGTGCGGGATGGTGAGCCATTGGCCGCCGCACGGAGGCGACGGCCACTGCAGTCCTACTTCTTCGGCTCGAGTACCGGTGAAGGCGTTACCGAGATCGCGAGGGCACGCTGGAACGTGATCACGACCTGGTCACCGACATCGACCTTCTTCAGCTTGTCGGGCTCCTGCACCAGGATCTCGACCACATTGCCTTCCGGCCCCTGCAGGGTGACCGAAGGCTCGTCCGGGTCGATGCCCACGATGGTCGCGACCAGCGTCACCGTCTCGCTCATGCTGCCGGACGGTTTCATTCCGGGCTCCGCACGCCCAGCGGACGCCTCGACACCGGCCCCCTGCTCCATGCCGCCGCCTTTCTTCAGATCGACCGCGACGGCCTCCTTGAACTCGGTGACCACCCGGTCGCCGACCTTGACTTGATCGAGATTGCGGACTTCGTCCCCGACCTCCATGACGATGACCTCGTCACGACCCAGCGATCGAATGGTGACGATGCGGTTCTCGGCATTCACTGCCTCGACAACGCCCGTGAGCTTCTGCATGTTCTCCCGCTCGACGACGCGTTTCATGTCGTCCTTGGCCAGCGCCTGGGTCGACATCAGGCACAGACTCAGGCCGAGGAGCGCGGATGCCCCTGCAATTGTACGATGCTTCATGGTCTCTTGATCCTCATTCCTTACTTGTTTTGATTTAGCCGCTGGTCCACAGGCATTGCCGATGCCAACTGGCTGATTTGCGGCGGCCAGCGGAGCCGATGCAGCGAACCAACACCGGCCGCTCGCTACCCGGCCGCTGGGCTCATTATTCTCGTTCAGCTTGCCGGCTTCAATGGCCGGCTTGGATTCGTTGCGTACCACGCTTGGCGCGATGCGGCCGAGCCCGTGCCGAAAACGACATTGCGGCCCGCAAACGCATCGCCCCATGGCGTCACAAGGGAGGGCGTAGGAAACCCCGAGTCGCGATGCAGGTCACATACCGGTAGGCCGACTGAGGCCCGGGGTAGCAGCAGAAGCAAGGCGCTTGCGCTTGCGCGACTCGGGGCCATCGATCCGGAGATCGGGTGATGACTGACGATAACCATGTGCTGAAGGTGCGAATCGATCGACGCCGCTTTCTGTCGCTAACCATGGCCTCCGCGGCAATGGGCGCATTCGGTCTTGCGCCGCGGCTGAACGCCGGCCAGGAGATCCACACCCGCCCGATCCCGCGCAGCGGCGAAAGAATTCCGATCGTCGGCATGGGCTCTTACGTGACCTTCGACGTAGCGCAGGAACCCGAACTGCTGGACCAGCGTACCGAGGTGCTGCGCGCCTTCTTCGCCGCCGGTGGCGGCCTGATCGACTCGTCGCCGATGTATTCCAGCTCCGAGGCGGCCATTGGTCACTGCCTCGACAGACTGGGCATGCCGAACGGCCTGTTCTCGGCGACCAAGGTGTGGACCTGGCTGGCCGCGCAGGGCGACGATCAGATGCGTGAATCACGCACACTGTGGGGCGTGCCGCGCTTTGACCTGATGCAGGTGCACAACCTGCTGAGCTGGAAAGAACACTTGCGTACCATTCGAAACGACCGCGAGGCGGGCCGGGTGCGATATATCGGC
>CBDTXT010000402.1:0-3208 GCA_965364465.1 uncultured Chromatiaceae bacterium | reverse complement strand
CTGCCGACGCTCCCGCTCAGACCTCGTGCCACGCAGGGTCGGCAAACCCGCCGCTGATCAGGGACCACGCCGCCGCGCCCGCCCCGATGGCGCATCGGCACGATATAGGTTCTCAGGTTTCTGCGACCCGGTTCAGTTTGTGTTGCTGACACCGATACGCAAGCGAGGAATCCCCCAGGGACGGGTCCACCCGCCGCTAGCTGGGAGATATCCAACAGACATGCGCACACAGAACTTAGTCGCCGGCGTCATCACGCTTTTCGCACTGGCCTCCGGCCCGCTTGCCTCGACAGCCGAGCCACTGATCTGGGCCGGTTGCGGTATCACGAAAAAGGCCTTCATGGGCGAACTCGCTGCAGCATACCAACGGCGCTACGGTGTGGAGATCAAGCTGCAGGGGGGAGGCGCCACCAAGGGCATCCGGCGTATCAGCGACCAGTCGGTTCACATCGGTGGGACCTGTCGTCCGAAACTCGACACCAGTTCGGAAGAATCCCTGGCACAACTGGTTCCGGTGGCCTGGGACGCACTGGTCGTCATCGTCCACAAAGACAACCCGGTCACCGATATCAGCATGGCGCAGCTGAAAGACCTCTACGACGGCAAGATCACCAACTGGAAGCAGCTGGGCGGCGCCGATCGGCCGATTTCGCTGCTGGCGCGCAAAGGCAAGATCTCCGGCGTCGGACTGACGCTGCGCGAGCTGGTATTCCATGATGCCGAGCACGACTTTGCGTCGGAAAACCTGTACCCGTCCTCCGGACCGCTCGAGAAGGCGGTCGAGCAGCAGGTTGGCGCGATCGGGGTTACCGGCATCAGCAGCGCCCGTAAGCGCGCCGTGAAGCTGCTTAAGCTGGAGGGCAAGTACCCGAGCTACGATACCGTTCGCAGCGGCGAGTATCTTCTCTATCGCCCGCTCTACATCGCGTTCAACAGCGCCAACGAACGCTATGACGAGGTGAAACGCTTCATCGATTTCGCGCACACAAGGGCCGGCCGGGAGATCATCCGCAACGCCGGCACCGTGCCCTACCTGGACGCGCTGCGCCTGGTGCACAAACAGCGCGACCAGTGGCGTGCCGCGCGCCAACCTAGCAGCTGATCCGAAGTCACCAACCGCCTGGCGGCGGCCGTGGGATCGCCAACGTTCACCCGCGGCTGCGATCGCGGCCCGTGCCGACCCAGGCAGACGCAAGCGAGTCTTTGACTTGGCTCAAAGCACAACCATCGCCTCTCAGTTAAAAATTACATTAGCTTATTATTATATTCTAAGCGCAGTAAGGAGAGGGCCATGAAAAGACGTATCGTACTCTCGCTGCTGGCTGGATTGACTCTTGCCGCAGCGACGAATGTATCCGCTTGGTGGGGCAACAACTGGGGCTGGAACCCCTATGACCCCTGGGATCCACGCTTCTGGATGGAAGAGTTCTTTGGCGGTGGCTACTACGGGGGTGGCCCCTGGGGCTATGGCGGCGGACCCTGGGGCGGTTATGGCTATCCCTACTACCCGAGCTGGGCCTATGCGCCCGTGCATGGCGGCTATTACGGCTACGGGTATCCCTACCACGGCTACACCGCCTCTCCCACGACGCTAGCCCAGGCCGGAAAAAAGGCCGGCAAGCCCGCTAAAGCCGATTAAAGCTTCAGCGAAGGCACTGAGACGCCACGGCGCCCAGTCTATGGCAGGGCGCCGGACGCTCAGCAGGGAGGCCACAATGCAGCGACGACGAGGGGCCGGGATGCACGGCGATGGATGAGGTCATCACCTGGGCGATCATCATCGCCTTTTATGCGCCGCTGCACTATTTGCTGCCACTGCTCGTGCTCTTCATTACCGGCAGCGAGCCCGCGCCGGTACGCAGACGTTTGATGCGCTGGGCGTTGGTCGATTCCACGCTGTCGATGGTGCTGGTCTTCGCGCTGGTCATCTACCTGACGATCGCGGGACAGCTTTCCGCCGCGATGCTGAGCCTGTTCGCCTCGCTGTCGGTACCCTTCATCCGGATCTGGCGACACCGCAGCGAGATCAACCGCACCGCTTGAGCGATAAGCGCCTCAGTTGTCAGAACAGCCAGTCGTCTCCTGCCGCATATCGGCCTCGGCCTTAACGTTGCGCGCCTCCACCTCGGCCTTGGCACGCGCCTCCCAGATCTCTTTGCGCTCCTCGACACGCTTCTCCCAGGCACCCGAGTTTTCAGGGATCGTCTTCTCGGCAAACAGGGCCTGGCGCATCAGTCGGTTGCCGAGCCTCATCAGCGCGATGTCGTCTTCGGCAACCTCTGCATAGGCCTCGTCCGGCAGGTCGTACGTAGCCTTGAAATTGTCGCTGAGCACGAACTTGCGCAGCATGTCGAAGTTGAACGAGGCCATGAAAAACAGCTGGAGGCTCATCTCGCTCGGTTTGCCGACGCTCGGTCCACCCGATTTCTTCTTCAGGATCAGTTCGTACCAGTCGCGGTTGAACTCGTCATACTCCTCGACGCCCTGTTCTTTGCGGTAATCGCGGAGAGTGATCTCACGCGGCTCTTCGTGACCCTTGCAGTGCGATTCCTTTACCAGCGAGTACTGTTGCCTGGCCTCGTAGGTATCCTTCTCGCGCATGTTGAGCAGCGCGACCGGGTAGTAGCGACATACCGTCGGCCGGTCTTCGTATACGCCACAACCGTTCTCGCCATCGAGAAACAGACAGGCACCCGAGTCGTCGGTTCGCAACTTGATACCGGGCACACCGTCGGCGTCCAACTGGAACGGCACCGTGTGTGCCTTGAGGAACTCCTCCGAGTTCATGGCAAGGCGTTTTTGCAGCCGCAGCACGTCGTAAGGCGCCAAAGTCACGTCGGCATGCTTGCAGCACGCATTGAAGCAGGAGATCTCTTTGTGACAGCGGAACTGGATCATGCTGTCTTCGGTCAGCAGCGTCGGTACAGCCGGGCTGGCAAACTGATCGGGAATATCGAGTTTATCGTCGTCAGTCATCAGTGTTTCCTCAGCGCGTCGGCGCCGCGGTTGAAAATCCTGGGCGAACCCTAGCGCAGCTTGCCGGGGTGCAAGGGGCCGTGATTATAAGGTTTTTACGATCTTCGTGCCGCCCATCGCTGCGCACCGAAGGCCATGCCGCCGACATTCCCCTGTTGGAAAGCGGTGCATGCGCGTGACGATGACCGGCCGATATACCCTGGCATTTCGCTTGGTCATGTGCGACGCGCTA
>CBDTXT010000401.1:0-3212 GCA_965364465.1 uncultured Chromatiaceae bacterium | reverse complement strand
GCGCCAACAAGCTCATCATCGACCTGCGCGACACCACGGGCGGGGCGCACGACGTCAGCGACCTGCTGATGGGCTACCTGACCGACCAGCCGTACCACGCCACCTCTGGCGTCAAGGCGCGCATTACCGAAGCCAACGTGGCGCGCGTGCCGGGCAGCAGTATCGGCGATGTTGTCGACATCCCGTACCAGCAGGTCATCAAGCCGCCCGCCGGGAATCCCCTGCGCTTCACTGGTGACGTATACGCCATTGTGGGCAAACTGACCTATTCGCAGGCCATCGTGTTCGCATCGACCCTGCAGGACTTCGACATCGCAACGATCGCCGGCGAGGAGACGGAAGGGCCGGCCAACCAGACAGGGCAGGTGCAGCTGTTCACCCTGCCCAATACCGGGCTGCAGGCCATGGCCCCGCTCTATATCTTTACGCGGGCCAGCGGCGACCGGTCACGACGCGGCGTTGTCCCTGATCTCCGGATTGCAGACGACCCGCTCGACCCGATGCACAGCATTAACGAGTTGCTGCGCAACTAGTCCGGCTTGCGGAACGTAGCCACATCCGCCGAGGCATCCTGCTCTATCGAATGCACCTCGAGCCAGCTCAGCTGCTCCCCGGTTGCCACGTTGACCAGGCTGAAGCCGAACGGGTGCAGAACGCCCTCGACCATCCTGAAATCCGTCCAGCGCTCCTCGATGGTAATCTCGGTGGGATCGACCGTCGGGTGTAATGCCCGCACGGTCCGGCTTCGTTCCAGCCGGTAGGTATCGCGATTCAGGTAATAGTCGATATCCGTGCCAAACGCGGAGCGTACGTTGAGCACATAAAAGCCCTGACCGTCCAGGTTCTCGCAGCCACGAAACTCAACCTCCGCACCAAGCCGCGCCATGTCGTGCAGGCCATACAGGTGCACCGGCGACATGGCGCCCTGGTTGAGGGCGCGACCGGCTGCATCGGCCACATACCCGGCTGGCTTGTCGCCCCATTTCTCCCAGCCCCGTGCGCCGTCGAAACCCTCAATGATCACCTCGCCGTCGTCATAAACCGCCTCTATCCACATGTAGCCGGGCTTCATCACGCGGTAGTCGAAGGTCGGGTTCCACTTGCCCTCGTGGTTGGTGGATTTGAGGCGCAGGGCGTGCTGCAGCGTCTGGTCGCGCCCGTGGAACTGGCCCCGGCCGAGCAGCGCGCACGCACGCGGGCCTGGACTCGCGTCAAGGCCGGTCGTTGATCCCCGGTGGCAGGTCCGCGGCCGCAACTGGAGTCATGGCAGGATCCGGCCGCCGCGCCACTGGTAGAGATCCGCAACGTCACCAAGACCTTTGGTAGGCACTACGCGGTCGACGACGTCTCACTGAACATCTATCCGGGTGAGTTCTTTTCGCTACTGGGCGCATCCGGCTGCGGCAAGACCACGTTGCTGCGCATGCTCGCTGGGTTCGAGCGCCCGGACGCCGGCCGCCTGCTGATCGGCGGCGAAGACGTGACCGACTTGCCGCCCTACAGGCGCCAGGTCAACATGATGTTCCAGTCCTACGCACTGTTTCCGCACCTGAACGTGACCGACAACGTGGCCTTCGGCCTGCGCCAGGAGCGCGTGCCGCGTGCCGAGGTGCGCCGGCGGGTCGCGGAAATGCTCGATCTGGTGCGCCTCGGCGAGTTCGCCAGACGCAAGCCAGACCAACTGTCGGGCGGCCAGCGCCAGCGTGTCGCGCTGGCCCGTTCGCTGGTCAAGCACCCGAAGCTGTTGCTGCTCGACGAGCCGCTCGGGGCGCTGGACCGAAAGCTGCGCGAGCACACCCAATTCGAACTGGTGAATATCCAGGAGCGTCTCGGCATCACCTTCGTAATGGTCACCCACGACCAGGAGGAGGCGATGACCATGTCCACCCGCATGGCGGTAATGGACGAGGGGCGCATACGGCAGATCGGTACGCCGTCCGAGATCTATGAATTTCCGGGCAATCGCTTCGTCGCCGGTTTCATCGGTGCGGTCAATCAGTTCGAGGGTCGTGTGCTCGAACAGCGGGGTGACTTGCTGCTCGTGCACAGCGATGCCGCCGCTGGGCAACTGCGTGTGCGGACCCCGCAGTCGGTCGCGCCAGGAACGCCAGTGGGGGTCGCGGTCCGGCCGGAAAAGATACGCGTTGCGGTCGAGCCGCCGTCCGACGTCGACAATGGGCTGTCTGGCACGGTCGAGGAGATCGCTTATCTCGGCGACGTGTCGATCTACCATGTCCGCGTGCCCGGCGGCACGCTTGTCGAGGCGCAGCTGACCAACCGGGCACGCCGTGCCTCGGCACCCCTCACCTGGGGTGATCAGGCCTGGCTGGCCTGGGATGCCGACGATGCCGTCGCCCTCCTCGAGTAACGGCAGCGGCCGCCCCTCGGGTGCGCATTTCAGGCCGGGGCGCGGCATCGTGGCCGCTGCGCCACTGCTGTGGCTGGCGCTGTTCTTCGGTCTGCCCTTCCTGATCATCGCGCGTATCAGCCTTTCCGAAGCGGTGATCGGACTACCGCCTTACTCGGACCTGCTCGAATGGCTGGACGGCGGCCTGCTGCAGGTGCGTCTGAATCTCGCCAACTTCCTCCTGCTCTGGGAGGACAATCTTTACCTTGACGCATTCGCGAACTCGGTGCGGGTGGCGGCGATTTCCACGCTGTTCTGTCTGCTGATCGGTTACCCGATGGCGCTGGGCATCAGCCGTGCGCGCGAAAGCTGGCGCATCCCGCTGCTGATGCTGGTGATCCTCCCCTTCTGGACCAGTTTCCTGATCCGGGTATACGCCTGGATAGGTATCCTCAAGGGCAATGGCCTGATCAACAACTTTTTGCTCGGGATCGGCCTGATCGATCGGCCGCTCGAACTGCTGCACACAGATGTCGCGGTCTATCTCGGGATCGTATACGCCTATCTGCCGTTCATGATCCTGCCGCTGTACGCGACCCTGTCGCGCATGGACGGCGGCCTGCTCGAGGCAGCGGCGGACCTCGGCTGCCGGCCGTTTTGCGCATTCTGGCGCGTGACCGTGCCGCTGTCGCTGCCCGGGATCGTCGCCGGGTCGCTGTTGGTTTTCGTGCCGGCGGTCGGCGAGTTCGTGATACCCGACCTGCTGGGTGGCCCCGACAGTCTGATGATCGGCAAGGTGCTGTGGACCGAATTCTTCAGCAACCGCGACTGGCCGGTTGCGGCCGCGGTCGCGGTTGCGCTGCTG
>CBDTXT010000400.1:0-3215 GCA_965364465.1 uncultured Chromatiaceae bacterium | reverse complement strand
CCGCTCAGAAAACGAAATGTTCGGCCTGCGGCGCGTTGTGCAGCGCAGGCACGACGGTCTCGAACAGGTCCTCGCGCCAGACTTCGCCGTCGGGATTGCGACTGACCAGCTTGGCCGTCATCGCCGGCGCCTCGCCGACGACCAGGAACATGCGCCCGCCGGGGGCGAGCAGGTCTTCGAGAAACGATGGAAAGTTCGGGAGTGAGCCGGTCACCGCGATCGCGTCGAAACTGCCTGGTGCGAGGCTCGCATGCAGACCGTCGCCGGCGACCAGCTCGATGTTTTCGACACCCAACGCGTCCAGGCGCCGCGCCGCGCCCTCGCTCAGTGCCGGGTGGATCTCGTAGCTGGTGACTGTCCCGCCGAGCTGCGCCAGGCACGCGGTCACGAAGCCGCTGCCGGTGCCGATTTCGAGCACGCTGTTGCCGGGCTGGACGTCCAGTGCCTGCAGCATGCGGGCCTCCTGGATCGGCCGCATCATCTGCTCGCCCTCGCCGAGCGGGACCGCAATGTCGGCATAGGCGAGCCCACGATAGTCGTCACCTACGAACCGCACGCGCGGCACCGCGTCGTAAACGTGCAGCACGCGCTCGTCGATCACCTCCCAGGGGCGGATCTGCTGGGCGATCATGTTCTGGCGGGCGGTTTCGAGATCGTTGGCGAGCATGCCGGTCTCCGATGTGGATTGCGTCTTTAAATTTAACGGAACGGTAGCGTAAATGTTGTTGCCGGGTGGGGCAACTGCATGAACGAATGAAGTTTTTGCGCCCGACCGGGTCGCTGTCGGCGTACCCGGGCTGCGCCATACCTGCGGCGCCGGTCGTGGGCCTTGGCCGTAGCGAGGCCGTGGAAATCCACAGTGGTACCGGACATACCGCACTGGTACAGTCGGGAAATAGACTTTGCGGTCCTTGCACCGGCCGGTCTACACAGAGCATATCGATTACAGCTAGGGGTGCCTGCGGCTGCGGGCTGAGAGAGACCCTCGGAACCTGAACCAGGCAATGCTGGCGTAGGAAAGCTGAGCCAAATCATCGTTGGCCGGGTTTTCCTCGCCCCGGAGACAAAACCGATGAGCGCGATACCCGAACAGTTCATTGAGAAGACCAACAGGCTCTCGGAGGAGGTCACGCGGCCGTTCCCGAAGGCGCGAAAGATCTACCTGACCGGCTCCCGGCCAGACGTTCGCGTGCCGATGCGCGAGATCGTGCAGTCGCCCACGTCGGCCAGTTTCGGCGAGGAGGAGAACCCGCCGATCACCGTCTATGACACATCGGGCCCGTTTACCGACCCGGACGTCGCGATCGACCTGCTCGAGGGGCTGCCCGACATCCGTTCGGTCTGGATCGACGAACGTGCCGACACCGAAGTGCTCGACGGCCCGACATCGGATTACGGTCGGGCGCGTCAACACGACCCGGATCTGGCGCAGTTGCGCTTCGAGCACATCCGCGCACCGCGCCGCGCGCTGGCCGGCCGCAACGTGACCCAGATGCACTATGCGAGGCAGGGCATCGTAACGCCCGAGATGGAATTCGTCGCGATTCGCGAGAACCAGCGCCTCGACGAGATGCGCGACGACCCGCGTTACCAACGGCTGCTGCGGCAGCACCCTGGGCAGGGCTTCGGCGCGCTGCTGCCCGAAAGGGTGACCGCGGAGTTCGTGCGCGACGAGGTCGCTGCCGGACGTGCGATCATCCCGGCGAACATCAACCACCCGGAGCTCGAACCGATGGTCATCGGGCGCAATTTCCGGGTGAAGATCAACACCAACATCGGTAACTCGGCCGTCACCTCCTCGATCGAGGAGGAAGTCGAAAAGATGGCGTGGTCGGCCCGCTGGGGCGGCGACACGCTGATGGACCTGTCGACCGGCAAGAACATCCACGAGACGCGGGAGTGGATCCTGCGCAACGCGCCGATGCCGATTGGCACCGTACCGATCTACCAGGCGCTCGAGAAGGTCAACGGCAAGGCCGAGGATCTGACCTGGGAAATCTTCCGCGACACGCTGATAGAGCAGGCCGAGCAGGGCGTCGACTACTTCACCATCCATGCCGGCGTGTTGCTGCGCTACGTCCCGTTGACCGCCGATCGGGTCACCGGCATCGTTTCGCGCGGTGGATCGATCATGGCCAAGTGGTGCCTCGCCCACCACGAGGAAAACTTCCTGTATACGCATTTCGAAGATATTTGCGAGATCATGAAGGCCTACGACGTCTCGTTCAGCCTCGGCGACGGCCTGCGGCCCGGCTCCATCGCAGATGCGAACGACGCGGCCCAGTTCGGCGAGCTCGAGACCTTGGGCGAACTCACGAAGATCGCCTGGCGCCACGACGTGCAGGTGATGATCGAGGGCCCTGGCCACGTGCCCCTGCAGATGATCAAGGAGAACATGGACAAGGAGCTGGCCGACTGCTTCGAAGCGCCTTTCTACACCCTGGGTCCGCTGACCACCGACATCGCCCCAGGATACGATCACATTACCTCGGGCATAGGCGCGGCCAACATTGGCTGGTACGGCACCGCGATGCTGTGCTACGTGACGCCCAAGGAACACCTCGGCCTGCCCGACAAGGCGGACGTACGCGAGGGCATCATCACTTACAAGCTGGCAGCGCACGCGGCGGATCTGGCAAAGGGTCTGCCGGGCGCGCAGGTTCGTGACAATGCGCTCTCCAAGGCCCGCTTCGAGTTCCGCTGGGAGGATCAGTTCAATCTCGGCCTGGACCCGGATCGGGCGCGCGAGTATCACGACCAGACCCTGCCCAAGGATTCGGCAAAGGTCGCGCACTTCTGCTCCATGTGCGGCCCGCACTTCTGCTCGATGAAGATCACCCAGGACGTGCGCGAGTATGCGGCCAGTCACAGGCTTCAGGATATCGAGGTCGCGGTGGAAGAGGGCATGCGGGAAAAGGCGGAGGAATTCCGAAAGCAGGGCGCGGAGATCTACAAGCCGGTCTGAAGACTGGGGAGCCGTCTATCGTACCTGGTGGGCTGAGTGTTACCCAACTTACCAAGCAGCCCACTAGGCGATGGAGGACAGTGAATGAACGATGCTGGGGTCGATGATGCCGGGATTGCCGTTGTCTTGCTGAACTGGATGAGTACGCAGTGCCTGCCCCGCGCGCTCTATCGATGAAGCCAGGGTGGAACCTGCTGAGCGGCTTGGGTTTTTCGATTTGCGCTTTCTCGAGGAAGTGCGCGCCGAGAAC
>CBDTXT010000399.1:0-3220 GCA_965364465.1 uncultured Chromatiaceae bacterium | reverse complement strand
TCGAACGTCGCGCCAGCGACGCACTCAAGGTGTTGGGCGAGCCGCCGCGCAGCAATGCGCCGAGGGATCTGCAGGTCCGTTACCATCGCGACCGGGCGGACGCCTACCGGCAGATGGGCAACCTGCTCGAGACCGCGAATGCACTGCAGGCGGTGGACGCGTTGCAGACCGGTCAGCAAGATCGACTGCAAACCCAGATCGAGATCCTGCGCACGCTGGCACTGCTCAACGAACTCGCACTGACCAATCTGCAGCCCTCCCCTCCCGGCGTGGCCGGCGGATGGATGCAGCTGGCACTGATAGTCAAAGCGCATGGCGGCGATCCTTACGAGTTGCAGATAAAATTCGGCGAGTGGCTGCAACGCTTCCCGCAACACCCGGCGCTGCCGGATCTGCTCGTGAACTACCAGCGCCAGCTGCAGGAACAGATACAGGCGGCCTCGCGCATCGCGGTACTGCTGCCGCAATCGGGCACCTATGCCAACGTCGCCGCCGCGATCCGTGACGGCATTATGATCAGCCGCTTCGAGCTGTCGGAGACCCAGCGTCCGGCGCTGCGCTTCTACGACTCGACGGATTCGGCAGGCATCTGGCCGCTCTACAGCCAGGCCGTCTCGGACGGGGCCGAGTTGGTGATCGGTCCGCTGCAGAAGGAAGCTGTCGCGCAATTATTGCGGGCCGGCGAACTGCCGGTGCCGGTACTCGCGCTGAACCAGGTCACGATCGAGAGCCAGCCGACTCCTAACCTCTACATGTATTCGCTGTCCCCGGAGGATGAGGCCCGGCAGGCTGCCGAGCGCATCTGGCTAGACGGCGGCCGGCGTCCGGTCGCGCTGGCGCCGCAGGGTGAATGGGGCGATCGCGTGGCCGCGGCATTCGAGGACCGCTGGCGCGGCCTCGGCGAGGAGGTCGCCGGCGTTGGCCGCTATGACGCGAGCAGCCACGACTACACGGAGACAATCACCACGCTGCTGCAAATCGATCGCAGCATCGCACGGCACCAAGAAATGCAGCGCTGGCTGGGAAGAAACCTCGAGTTCGAACCCAGCCGTCGTGACGACATCGATGCGGTTTTTCTCGCCGCGCGGCCGGTCCAGGCGCAGGGTATCCGTCCGCAACTCCAGTTCCACCATGCTGGCGACCTGCCGATCTATGCGACCTCGCATGCCTGGCAGGGCGCGCTGACCGCCAGCCAGGTCGAAGACCTGAAGGGCGTGATGCTGGCGGACATACCCTGGATGATCGGCTCGGGCATGGGCGACTCGCCCGACCGCGACACCGTCGCATTGTATTTGCCGAAAAGTCGCTCCGGGTATGCCCGTCTGTACGCGATGGGTATCGATGCCCTGCGTCTCGTACCGCACCTGAAACGTCTGCAGAGCAGTCGCTACGAGTCGCTCGATGGGGTGACGGGCAATCTCTACATGGACGAGACCAACCAGATTCACCGCCAGCTCGTCTGGATCGCGCTGGACAAGGAACCCAACGTGCTTGGCTATTCGCCACGTCTCGATCTGCAGGGCGGATCGGAACCGCTCCCGCCGGAAGCCCCCGACCTGACCAGCAGCAATCCGCTGCCCTGATGGGAAAAAGCCAGGATATCGGCAGGGAAGCCGAGGAACGCGCCGTGACACTGCTGGCGCGTCAGGGGCTGCTACCCGTCCGACGCAACTACCGCTGCCGTGGCGGCGAGATCGACCTGGTGATGCGCGATGGTGAATGCCTGGTCTTCGTCGAGGTCCGCTGCCGAAGTCATGGCGGCTACGGTGGCGCGCTCAGCAGCATCGATCAACACAAGCGGCGCAGAGTCATACTGGCTGCGCGCCATTATCTCGCGACCAGCGGCTGGGACGGCCCCTGCCGATTCGACGTCGTGGGTTTCGACCAGGGACGGCAGGGGCAATGGATCCGCGACGCGTTCAGCGGCTGACATCGACCCGAAGGGCCCGCTCGTGCGACACTTCGTGACATCTGTCGAGTTGTAAAGACCCATCGTGGATCCCGTCGAGCGCGTCAAGCAATTGTTCGCCGAAAGTGCGCAGCTGAGCGAAAGCGCCGCGGACTCACAGGCCGCGCCCATCGCGCTGGCCGCGCACCAGATCGTCGACTGCCTGCTGCGCGGCGGTAAGATCCTGACCTGTGGAAGTGCCAGCTCCGCGGCCGATGCGCAGTACTTCGTGGCCCAGATGCAGCACCGCTTCGCACGCGCACGACCGGGCCTGCCGGCGCTCGCGCTGGGTATCGAACCCGTCGTCCTGAACGCGATCGCGTCCGGAGAGGGCTTCGACGAAGTATTCGCGACGCAGCTGCGTGTGCTCGGACAACCGGGCGACCTGTTGTTCGCATTGAGCGTGGACGGGACCGCGGAGAACATATGTCGCGCGGTCGATGCGGCCCGGGAACGGCAGATGCCGGTCATTGCGCTGACAGGCCATGACGGTGGTGAGACAGCCGCAAGGCTCGGCGCCGAAGATGTCGAGATCCGCACGCCAGCACCGCAGGCCGCGCGGGTCCTGGAGAATCACCGACTGGTGATTCACTGTCTTTGCGATCTGATTGATCTTCAACTGATGGGGGGCGATCTGTAGATGGGCAGCAATCTGTCAACGGGCGGAACATCGCTCACGACAACGGGGATGCTGGTCGGCCTGCTGGCCCTGATGCTCGGCGGCTGCGGCGCCGTCGTGGTTGGCGGCGCGATGACCGGCGCTGCGATAGTCCATGACCGGCGCACCACCGGCACCGTGATAGAGGATCAGGAGATACTGCTCCGCGCGATGAATCTGCGTGAGCAGGACGAGCAACTGCAGGAACTGAGCAACATCAGCATCGATTCCTACAATCTGCAGGTGCTACTGACCGGGCAGTCAGAGAATGCAGAGATCGTCGAGGCATTCAGTCAGCGTGTCGCGAAGATCCCGCGTGTGCGTGGCGTGTTCAACGAGGTCCTGGTGGGCCCAGAAGCGACATGGGGCGAGGCTACGTCGGACGCCTATCTGACCTCGCGCGTCAAGCTGGCCCTGTTCGACCTGGGTATCGAAGGATTCGACCCTACGCGCGTCGAGGTGACGAGTTCACAGGGCAGCGTCTACCTGATGGGCCTGCTGACGCCCACCGAGGCGGACGCAGTGACCGAAAAGGTGCGCTTCGTCAGCGGCGTGAAACGCGTGGTGAAGCTTTTTGAGTACATCGACCAATAACGGGCCTGGCCAGGCGGTCA
>CBDTXT010000398.1:0-3231 GCA_965364465.1 uncultured Chromatiaceae bacterium | reverse complement strand
AAAAACGCCGGTGATGACTCGGGCGCAGGCAGGTTTCCGCCAGCTGCAAAACCCTCGCATACCGCCATCAACAAGAAGACGATCGCCACCAGCATTTCCACGAGAGGATAACGAATAGAAATCCAGGTATGGCAATCGCGGCAACGACCGCCACATGCAGCGCGCCGGAGACCAGGAGGCCGATACGCAGCGACGACATCGCGGTCAGCCGGCCTCGCGCCGGGTAATGATCGATATGTCTTCCAGACCGCGCGCCTTCAGCAGATCCACGACCGCGACGAAATGGCGAAACGCGGTGGCCTCGTCGACGCGCAGCAGCAGTCGGCTGTCGCGGCCGACCTCGGCGAGCGCCTGCGCCAGTTGCTCGAGGTCCAAGGCCTGCTCCCCGAGATACACCTGCCCCGCGCCATCGATGGTCAGTTCCAGCGACGGGCCGGTCGGCAGCGGCTCGGCATGCGTGGCGCCCGGCAGGGATACCGGGATCTTGCCCTGCGCGACAAAGGTGGCGGTCGTCAGCACGACCGCAAGCAGCACCAGCATCACGTCGATGAACGGGATCACGTTGATCTGCGAAAGCGGCTTCATGACCCGATGCGCAATGTGTTCCAGCGCGCGGTCAGGACATCGATCCGGCGGAGCAGCGCATTGTACATCAGGGCCGTCGGGATCGCGACGAACAGGCCGGCGGCGGTCGCCTTGAGGGCCAGCGCCAGGCCGAGCATCACCGCCGACGCGGAAAGCTCGGTCCCGGACGACAGGTCGTGAAAGGTGATCAGTATGCCCAGCACCGTGCCCAGCAGGCCGATGTACGGGGCAATGGATGCGATCGACGCGATCACGGTCAGGTGCCGGGTCAGCGCCACGTCCAGGCTCGGCCGATCCGAAAAGCCCGCCAGTTCGACGCGCGCGAAATAGACCAGGCGCTCGATCCCGTACGCCAGCATCCAGAAGCTCATGAAGCCCAACACACCAAATACCGTGACATCGAGATAGTCCTTGAGCAGGACCATCATCGCGGGCTCGTTAAACCAGGTCGTTTCCATCGGTCCCACCCCCTGTGCCGCGTCTCATCGATCGGCCGCACGAATCCGCAGGCCTGAACCCGTCCCGTTGGGCCAGCCGTTCCATCACTCCCATCCCCCGTCGGCACGCCAGCGCATGGGCGTGCAACGCCGGCGCGACACCGGCGTTGCCCGCATGGCCGGTCAGAAGGTCACGTTCACCCCGGCATAGATCGAACGGCCCATGCCGGGCACCGCGATCCCCCAGGGAATCGCGTTGAGCTGCATGGTCGATCCCTGCCCGGTGTAGGCACCCCCGGTCGGGAGAGAGTAGAACTTGTCAAACAGGTTCTCCACCCCGAAATCGACCCGCACGCGCTTCCAGGAATGGCTCGCACGCAGGTTGACGAGCGCGTACCCCGCCGTCTCGATCTCGTTGCGCACCTCCGAGACGTCATCCTTCCTGTCCACCATCACCAGTTCGGCGCGGTTGCTCCAGCCCCCCTTGTCGTGGGTCAGCGTGACCTTGCCGTTGAGCGGCATGATGTTGTACAGATTGTCGCCGGTGTCGCGATTCTTACCCCTGGTGTAGTTCACCAGACCCTGCAGGCCCCAGACACCCCAGTCGTTGCTCCCGAGCGGCGCCCGCGCGGACAGATCGATGCCGTACAGCCGGGCCGACTGGTTGGCATACTGCAGCACGTTGAACTGGTCCGGCTCCCAGCCGGGCCGCTTCACCGCGTCGATATAGTCCGAGACCCGTGTGTAATAGGGCGTCGCCTTGACCTCCCAGCTACGACCTTCCGCATGCCAGTCGAAGGTGGCGGAGGCCGTGTATGCCTTCTCCGGCTCAAGATCGACATCACCCAGATAGCCGTTGCCGTCGCCGACGAAATTGTTCATGACCGCCGCCATCGACCAGCTGGACCAGGTGTAGCGCTCGTAGAGATTCGGCGAGCGGACCTTGCGCGCGACGCCGAACTCGATATCCAGGTTCGCGTCGTGCGCATAGCGCATCAGCGCGGTGAGGTCGACGTTGTTGTCCGTCTTGCTCCGGTCGCTCGCGTTGAACGCGGCGGCGTCGGCGATCTGGTTGCCGGGCGCCGGGGGCGTCGTCTTGTAACCCTCTACTTCTCCGGCATCGCTCTTGACGTTCTCGTAGCGCACACCGAGCAGGCCTGCCCAGCGGGCGTTCAGGTCGGTTTCCCATTCGGTGAACAGCGCGATGCGGTCGCGTTTCCCGTCATTGATGTTCTGGAAGGTCCCGGGCCACATGCCGCCGCCGGACGGCAGCCAGTAATCGTCGAGCCGGTAGCGCTGGTACTCTGCGCCCAGGCGCAGCATGTCATCGGCGGAGAGCGCGACATCGGTCTTCAAGGTCGCGCCGGTGGTCCTGCCCTCGCTCTTCATCGGCATGCCACCGGCGCAGGTCATGAAGCCGACCGGCGAACAGGGCGTACCGACCTCGGGCGCCGCGGGGGGCTGCGACTTGGGGCCGTACCAGAAGCGCTTGTCGTCGCCGAAGTTCATCTCGTGGTCGACCTTGTCGTAATACGCCGTGGCGTCCAGTGCACCCCAGTCGAATGCACCGGCATAGCCGACATTGATCCGCTTCTGCTCGTTGTCGGTCAGGTCCATGCGCTGGTTCGGGTAGAGCTGATAGGGCATCTTCTGGTAGCCCAGCTTCGCGGTGAAGAGGTCGCTACCGGCCTTGTACGCCATGCCCAGGGTGTGATTCTGGGTCTCGTAGGCGGTGGAGCCGACCTCGTCCAGCGGCAGGGTATGCCCCGGGCGCCCGGTCGCCGTCGTCGTCTTGAAGTCGTCGCCGGCCGTGTAGTTGTCGGCCTGGCTGTAGGCACCGGCGTAATTGATATTGAACGCCTCGGTGGCATAGGTCGCGGCGAGATTGCCGCCGTAGGCGTTGTTGTTGCTGCGATAGAAGGCACCCACCTCGCCCTTGGTGAGGCTGTGCTCGCCGGATGCGGCAAACTCCGGGGCCAGCGTATCGGCAATGATAGTGCCGCCGATGCTGTCGCCGCCGATGCTGACCGGCGAAATGCCGGCGAACACCTGCAGTGTGCCGATATTGCTCGGATCGATGTACGACAGCGGCGGGTTCATGTGATTCGGGCACGAGGCGATCAGGTCCATCCCGTCGACCTTGATGCGCAGGCGGTCGTCCGCCAGGCCATGGATCGCCGGCAGGCTGGAGACGCCACCCGCCCCGTTC
>CBDTXT010000397.1:0-3235 GCA_965364465.1 uncultured Chromatiaceae bacterium | reverse complement strand
TCGACAAGGCGGACCCGCCGCGCCCCGAGGCGGCTGAGGCGGTGGCGACCTGTCGGGATGCCGGGATCGTGCCGATCATGATCACCGGCGACCATCCGGCGACGGCGCGCGCGGTTGCCGAGCGGCTCGGCATTGCCCGTCCGGGCGACGCGCTGCTCAATGGGCAGGACCTGGCGGCGCTGTCGGACCGGGAACTGGATGCGCTGGTCGCCGACACGCCGGTCTATGCACGCGTCGCGCCCGAGCAGAAGATACGGATCGTCAGCGCGCTACAGCGTCGCGGTGAGTTCGTCGCGATGACCGGCGATGGGGTCAACGATGCGCCGGCACTCAGGCGGGCCGATATCGGCGTCGCGATGGGCGGCATAGGCACCGATGTCGCCCGCGAGGCCGCCCACATGGTGTTGCTCGACGACAACTTCGCAACCATCGTGGCCGCGGTGCGCGAAGGCCGCCGAATCTTCGACAACATCCGCAAGTTCATCCGCTACACGATGACCAGCAACTCGGGTGAGATCTGGACGCTGTTCCTGGCGCCGCTGCTTGGCCTGCCGATCCCGCTGCTGCCGATCCAGATCCTCTGGATCAACCTGGTGACTGACGGCCTGCCCGGCCTGGCCCTGTCGTTCGAGCCGGGTGAGCGGGGTCTGATGCGGCGCCCGCCGCGCGCGCCGGGCGAGTCCGTGTTTGCCCATGGCATGGGTTGGCATATGCTCGGTATCGGGCTGTTCATCGGCGGCCTGTCCATCGCAGCACAGGCCTGGGCCTACCGCTCGGGCAACGACAACTGGCAGACGGTCGTGTTCAATGTCCTGACCTTCGCGCAGCTGTTTCACGTGCTCGCGATACGCTCGGAGCAGCAGCCGCTGTGGCGTATCGGCCTGCTCTCCAACCGGCCGCTGCTCGCAGCGGTGACGCTGACCTTCGCGCTGCAGCTGCTGGTGACCTATGCGCCGCCGCTGCAGCGGGTATTCAACACCCAAGCCCTGTCTCCCGCCGAACTCGCGGTCTGTCTCGCCATCGCCTCGCTGGTGTTGCCCGTCGTGGAGCTGGAAAAACGGTTCACGCGGCGCGGGCGACGGTACCGCGATGTGCCGGCTTAGCCGGCCCCTCCCGCCCCCCGTTGCAGACCCGCGGGCCCCGTGCAACGGGGTATTTGACCGTTGGCCGCACTGGCCTATGATAAAAGGTTCGCCCTGTCGGCTGCAGGTAGGTCGCACGCCCCGCTGGTCGGCGGCGATGTGGCAAAACTAGATGGAGATTCCCGATCTGTGCCCAAGTCCAGGCTTACCGAGATGCAAAGCCCGCCCACCCGTTGTGTCGACTGCCCGGTGCGGCAGGGCGCGTTGTTTCAGGTGGTCGCCGAAGACTATCTGAGCGACGCGGAATCGCTGCGGGCGGGTCAGTATCGGGTGCCGGCCCGCAGCCATCTCTATCAGGAGTGCAATCCGGCGATCATGGCCTACACCCTGTTCGAGGGCTGGCTGCTGTTGCACAGAACCCACTCGGACGGCAGCCGCCAGGGGCTGCGCATCGCGTTGCCGGGTGATTTCATCGGCTACGCGGCGCTGCACTCGGACTACAGCCACGGGGCGATGGCGATCACCGATGTGGTCGTGTGCGGCTTCGACCAGGCCGATCTGCACCGGATGATCGACAAGCACTTGGAGATCGCGCGCCAGATCAATGACATTCAGGCACATTATCTGGCCACATGCGAGTCCAACGTACTGGGCCTCGGCCGAAAGTCGGCCGAGCAGCGGATCGCCTATGTGGTCGCCGAACTCTACGATCGTCTCGGCCGTCGCGGGGAGGCTGACGAGGAAAACGGCAGCATGCCGTTTCCTCTGACCCAGGAGATGCTCGGGGAGCTGGCGGGCCTGACACCGGTGCATACCAACCGAGTGTTACGGAAGCTGCGCACCGACGGCGTGATGATGTGCGATCGCCATCGAATCGACATCCTCGACCTTCGGCGCCTGGTGGAAATCGGCGACTATCGGCCCAGCTATATCGCCTGAAACCGGCGACGGTATCCCGGGCAGGGGCGAGCCGGTATAATTGCCCGGCATTTTTTCGCGACTGGGTTCACTGGACCGACGATTTTTCGAGGAGCGACTACCGTGTCTGCAAAAAACGACGCCGCCTTTCTGCGCATGTTCTTGATGGTCATCGGGGCGCTCGTCGCCTTCACGATCGTGATCCTGATTCTTGCCAACCGGATCATGGGGGTCGTCGAGGAGCAGCGTGGCGAGGATCCGAGGCAACGCGCTGCACTGATCGAGCGCATACAGCCGGTGGGTTCGGTGAACGTCGCAGCGGCCACCGCCGTGGAGGCGCAGCCGCAGAGCGGCGCCGACATCGTCGCTGCGGCCTGTAACTCCTGTCACGTCGCCGGCGTGCTCGGTGCCCCCAAGGTCGGTGATAAGGATGCCTGGTCGCAACGCCTTGCCGCGACCGGCGGCTTGGATGGCCTGACGGCGAGCGCGATAGCCGGCAAGGGCGGCATGCCGCCGAAGGGCGGCGCAAACGTCAGTGACGCCGAGATCCGTGCGGCGGTCGAGCATCTGCTCATCGAGAGCGGCGTCGATATCGACGCGGCCGCCGATGCCGGTCCGCTGGATGCGGCGCAGGCGATGGCGTCCAATGCGGCCTCGGCCGTCGGGGAGGTCGCCTCAGACGCGGTCGCAGCCGTCGCCGGGGTTGCCGCCGCGGTGATGCCGGACACGACCAGCGAAGCGGCTGGCGCGGCGGCACCCGGTGCCGCGAGCGCGCCACCGGCCGCTGCGGCAGGATCCGAGACCGCCGACTCGCCGGCCGCTGACCTGGCAAAGGGCAAGGCGGTGTATGACGTCGCCTGTTTCGCCTGTCACATGACCGGTGCGGCGGGCGCCCCGAAACTGGGCGACAAGGCGGCCTGGGCGCCGCGCATTGCGCAGGGCATGGACGCACTGGTGCACAACGCGATCAACGGAAAGAACACGATGCCGCCCAAGGGTGGGCGTATCGACCTATCGGACCAGGATGTGTTGTCCGCGGTCGCTTACCTGGTGGAGCAGTCCCAGTAGCGGGTTTTTCGCGCTCGGCCGGCGCTCATGTCCCCAGCATGGCCTTCAGGTTGGCCAGCTGGGCCTTGCCGCGAGCCCTTTTCTCTTCACTCGTCAGCTTGGCGCCGCGTCCCTCCCAGCGTAGGTCGTCGGCCGGCAGCTCCTGCAGGAAGCGGCTCGGTTCGCAG
>CBDTXT010000396.1:0-3271 GCA_965364465.1 uncultured Chromatiaceae bacterium | reverse complement strand
CCGCCAGCGGCGCCGCGGCAGCAGTGCGACCCCCAGCCAGGTGACGGGGGCCAGGACCCAGAAAACTCCCCAAGCCCAGGCGGCGAATAGGTGTCCGCCGATCCGTCGGCCGGCGCTGCGCAGCAGGCCCGGCATCCCGGTCAGCGCGAGGCGCCACAGCCCGGGACCCTTGCCCGCCGGCTCGATGCGCCCCTGCTCGAACGCCTCGCGATTCGCGTTGCGCCGTATCTTGCCACTCGATGTCTTGAGTACCGTGTGCGGCGGGACCAGCTGGATCACCTCCGGCGGTGTCCCGACCAGATCGCTGGCGATGGCCAGGAGGCGGCGCTGCAGCTCCTCGCCTTGCGTCTCATCAGCCAGACGGGTCTCCGCCATCACGACAAGCCGCTCGGTTCCGTCGGCCGGGTCCGGGCTGCCGAAGACCGCAACGCAGCCTTTCCGGATGCCGGGGATGTCGCCGACGGCCGCTTCGAGTTCCTGCGGATACAGATTGCGGCCGGCCCGCACAATCAGGTCCTTGACTCGCCCGGTCAGGTAGAGCTCGTCGTCTGCGAGGTAACCCAGGTCGCCAGTGTCCAGCCATTCGCCGTCGCGCAGCCGGCCCGTCGCCTCGGGGTTGTTGAAATAACCGCGCGTCGCGGAAGGCCCGTTGAATTCGATACGGCCCTGCCGCCGCGCCGGCAACTGCTGGCCTGCCGGGTCGACGATGCGCACCCGATAGCCCGGAAGCACGCGCCCACAGCTGGGAAAACGCAGCGCGTCCGCTACCTCGGGGCTCACGGGTCGGGCCTCGCCACGGCTGGAGAGTGCGTCACGATCGACGCGGTCGACCCGGGGTTCGCGGCCGATCGGGGGAAAGGCGAGGCCAAGTGCCGCCTCGGCGAGCCCGTATACCGGCATCGCGGCCTGCGGCCTGAAACCGGCGGCGGCGAATCGGGCGCTGAATCGCTCGAGCGTCGCCGGGATCACCGGTTCCGCGCCGTTGAAGGCCGCACGCCAGCTGCGCAGATCGAGCTGGGCCAGTGCCTCGTCGTCGACCCGCTTCAGGCAAAGCTCATAGCCAAAGTTGGGCGATGCGGACAGGGTCCCGCGATAGCGATCGATGGCCTGCAGCCAGCGCAAGGGCCGCGCGAGAAAATCCAGCGGCGACATGATCACCAGCGGGATGCCGTAGTACAGGCTGCCGAGCCACGCACCGATCAGGCCCATGTCGTGATAAAGCGGTAGCCAGCTGACAAACACGTCATCCGAGGCGGCCTCGATCGCCTCGCCCATGGCCCTTATGCTGGCCAGCAGATCCGCATGGCTGAGGATGACCCCCTTCGGGTTTCCGGTGCTCCCCGAGGTGTACTGCAGGAACGCAATATCCTCGCCGGCCAGCGGTGGCGGGGTGAATGCACTGTCGGCCTGGTCGAGGTCTGCTGCGGTCAGCACGCCGCGCAGTCGTCTGGCATGGGCCTGCAGTAAACGCGACAAGGGCCGGGCCTGTGCGAACGTGACGAGCAGCACCGCGCCACAGTTGTCCAGGATCCCGCGATGCCGCCGCAGGTGTTCCGCGACCTGGCTCGCGCGCGTCGGCGGATAGATCGGCACCGGCACCGCGCCGCAGGCAAGGATGGCGAAAAAAACACTGAAATAATCCTCGCCGGTGGGCAGCATCATGGCCACACGATCGCCCGGCTCGACGCCACGTGCTTGCAGCCCGGCCGCCCGCGACTCGGCCTCTGCGAGCAGCCGCGCATTGCTGATCACACACTGTTCGTGGCCATCGTGCAGCAGGTGGATGTGCGGTCGCGATGGCGACTGGGCCGCGTGCCAGCGCAGCACGGCGGGAAGGCTTGCGGCCCCCTCGGGCACGGATGCGGCCGGCAGCGGCGTCGGTGGCGCGGCCCTGAGCTGTTCGACGCGGTCGGCGGCCGGTGCGCTTTGAGCGTCGAGCACGGCGCGCAGCAGGTCCCGCGGTGTGTCGGCCTCGGCAAAGGTGTCCGAGGGCAACTGCACGCCGAAGCGCTGCTCCAGGCGCACGACGAGTTCCACGCGCGCCAGGCTGTCGATGCCGAGGTCGCTCCCCAGGTCGCTGTCCAGGCCGGCCCTCGGGGTGCGTCCCGGCTGGATCTCGGTCAGTAGGCCGAGCACTTCGTCAAGCAGCGCCGACGCGAGTTGGGCAGCGTCCTCGGTATTTGAAGGGGTCGACATCGCAGCTCTCTGGGTCGCCGCACCGACGGGGCCCGGCTTAGCCGCGCGGGGCTGCGGGAAACCGGATCCTGGCGGATGCGTGCACTGCGTTTAAGTATACGCTGCGGGTCACAGGGCCACCGAAACGGGCCCAAGTGCCACGGGTAGTGACGCACGCGACGCTGGGGTGGTCTTTGGGGAGGGTCTACGGGGCGGACAGGCCGGCCAACACGTCGTCCAGCGCAATGCCGAGCGTCGAGCTATCGATTTGCGGGCTGCAGCGCCCGGTTCTGGCCGTGATGCGCGGCCGCGATCGGAGGGCCGCCGGTTTCGGTTCAATCGACGATTTCAGCGGCGGCACAAGGCTGGCGCTGGCGCCGTACGGATTCGACCAGGCCGGTGGTGTGCCGACCCTGACAAGCGTTTATCGGTTGCCGACAAAAGCGACCGACTGCCAGACGTCGACATCGCTTGCCGATCCGGTGACCGGCCCGTCGGCTTCGGGCATACTCCAGACCACGAGCGCGATCGCGCCAAACAGGGCCATTAGCTTGACGCCCTCAAGCAGGTGTTTCGTGACATTCATCCAATTCTTTCCTCGGCGGAGACGGTATACTTTTAGAGTTTTTCGGTTCGGGTTGGTAAATATAGCATTTCTGCGCCGGTGCAGCGAGGCGACGTCCGGACCAGCCGTTAGAGGAAATGTCCAGGACATGTTTTCTTCGTTGGATCGACGTCGGTGGCTGCGCTGGCTGGGTGCCGGCACGCTGGCGGCGTTGGCCCGACCGCTCCGAGCGTCCGCCGGGTCGCAGTCATGCAAGGCCGGAGGTGCGCAGGCGGCCGAGACGACCAAAGGCTTGACGCTGTTCCTGTGCGGCGACCTGATGTGCGGCCGGGGCATTGATCAAATTCTGCCCAACCCCAGCGATCCGCGGCTTCATGAGCCCTATCTCCAGAATGCGCGCGATTATCTGGCACTCGCGGAGCGCCTGAACGGGCCGATCCCACGGCCCGTGGCATTCGATTATGCATGGGGTGATGCGCTTGCCGAGATGGAACGGGTCGGCCCCGATCTGCGGATCGTCAACCTCGAGAC
>CBDTXT010000395.1:0-3281 GCA_965364465.1 uncultured Chromatiaceae bacterium | reverse complement strand
GTCATCGCGCAGACCGACTATGTACGCTACCGCGCAGACCATCATCGGACTTCGCCGCATAGTGAAAACTCGCCATGTCGGCCAAGTCATTCGCCGGCGGTCGGGATCCGACATCGGCATTGCATCGATTTCCTCACTGGTGCCGCTTACCGGATTTCACCGTCCCCAGGAGAGCACACATGCCAACCACTCCAGCTGCAGTCGGCAATCGCCTGCTCGCCAGCCTGCCGCGCAAAGACCGACAGCGCATCGTGGCAGTCTGTGAGCCGGTCGAACTGCCGATGGGTGAGGTCCTGGTCGAGCCGGGTGAACGCATTCGCCACGTCTACTTCCCTACCGACAGTTTCGTATCCCTGACAACCGCCGCCGACAGGGGCACTACCCTCGAGGTTGGCCTGATCGGCCACGAGGGCATGCTCGGGATATCATTGATCCTCGGAGTGGATATCGCTCCCCTGCGCGCCCTGGTGCAGGGCGCAGGCACGATGCTGCGTATGAGCACCGTTCACTTTCGACGCGAGTTGAGGCAGAGCCCAGCGCTTGCACGCAGCATGAAGCGCTATCTCTATGTGCTGATGAGCCAGATTGCGCAGACAGCCGCCTGCACCCACTTTCATGTCGTCGAGGAACGCTTGGCGCGCTGGTTGCTGATGACCCAAGACCGTGCGCGCTCGGACGAATTTCACGTCACCCATGAATTCCTCGGATTCCTGCTGGGCGTGCGACGCGTCGGCGTCACCAAGGCCGCCAGTTCACTGCAACAGCGCCGACTGATCAGTTACCGCCGCGGCGACATCACGATTCTCGACCGTCGTGGCCTGGAAGCAGCAGCCTGCGGCTGCTATGCGACCGACCGGGCGACCTACGCCCGAATCATGGTTTAACGGCAGCGGGAGCGCGTCGCCCGATCGAGCGCGTAGCGCCAGGGCGCCGTTCGGTGGCACACGTACAGAATGCGCACATCGTGTTCTATCATAGCCGGCGAAGTCTTTCCTGCCTGCCCCGACGCGCCCGTGCTGTGGCGTGCGTTCATGGTCGCAGCCTCGGTTTGTCATTCTTTCGACGCGCTCAGTTACGCCGGATGATGTCCCATTTCCGGCATGGCGCCGACATCGGCCGTAGCGTTCGCAAGCACACTCACCACGACCGCATGCTCGCGCCGATCGTCGAGCATTGAAATCACCTGGCCATGCTGTTCGACACCGTCGACTACCACGCTCGTCACACCGACGATTTCGTCCCTGCCGGCATAAGCCTGCACGATAGCGATGTGATAGACCGTCTCGCGATAACGATAGTGGATCTTCAAGCCCTCCCAATGTGCCGGCAGGCAGGGCGCGATGTGCAGCCTGTCGGTTTCGAGTCGCACGCCCAGTAGGGATTCGAGGATGAGACGGTACATCCAACCGGCCGAGCCGGTGTACCAGGTCCAGCCGCCCCGTCCGGTATGTGGCGTAACCGCATACACGTCGGCAGCCATCACATAGGGCTCGACCTTGTAGGTGGCGATCGCCTGTTGCGACTTGGCGTGGTTGGCCGGATTGATCATCGTGGTGAGTTCCCAGGCACGGCGGCTGTCGCCCAGTGCGGCGAATGCCATCGCCGCCCAGATCGCGCCATGTGTGTATTGCCCCCCATTTTCGCGCACACCCGGCACGTAGCCCTTGATGTAACCCGGATCCAGGTCGGTCTTGTCGAACGGCGGATCGAGCAACTGGACCAGGGCATGCTCACGGCGCACCAGATGCTCATACACCGCGTCCATCGCCATGCGCACGCGTTGCGCATCACCCGCCCCGGACAGCACAGCCCAGCTCTGTGAAATCGAATCGATGCGGCATTCGCTGTTGCCCGCCGACCCGAGCGGTGTGCCGTCATCGAACCAGGCACGCCGATACCAGGCGCCGTCCCAGCCGTTTTGTTCGAGACACTCACCCAGGCGCTTGCCCTCGATGGAGCACAGGTCGGCAACAACCGTGTCGTCGCGTTGGCGCGCCAGGGTACCGAATTGGCGCAGCACTTCGTAAAGGAAGAAGCCCAGCCACACGCTTTCCCCCCTGCCCCCGATACCGACCCGGTTCATGCCATCGTTCCAGTCGCCCGAGCCAATCAGCGGCAGGCCCTGGGGACCGAATACCAGCCCACGCCGGATCGCCTGCACACAATGCTGGTACAGGCTAGCCGCGGTCTCGGAATGGCCGGGCAGGTCATAGTAGGAATCGTCCTCCGGGTTGAGCGGACGGCCCTCCAGGAAGCTGACGCTTTCGTCCAGTACCCCGGTGTCGCCGGTACTGTGCACATAGCGGCAGGTCGCCAGCGCCAGCCACAGATAGTCATCGGAGCAATGGGTGCGCACGCCGCGGCCGGAAGGTGGATGCCACCAGTGCTGGACATCCCCCTCGAGGAACTGGCGGCGAGCGCACAGCAGCAGGTGGTCGCGCAACAGCCGTGGCTCGGTATGCACCAGCGCCATCGCATCCTGCAGTTGATCGCGGAAACCGAACGCACCACCCGACTGGTAGTAGCCGCTGCGCGCCCACAGCCGGCAGGCCTGGGTCTGGTACAGCAGCCAGCCGTTGGTCAGCACATTGAGCGACTCGTCGGGTGTCTCGACCTGCACCGCTCCCAATGTGTGATTCCAGTATTGCCAGACCGCTTCCAATGCCCGTCGCGCCGTGTCGGCGCCACGCACGCGATGCACCAGGCGATCCGCGTCATCGCCACCCGGTATCCCCCCGAGCCCAAGCCTGAAGATGATCTGGCGCTCCTGCCCGTCGACCAGATCGAATGGCACCTGGATCGCCGCGCAGGGGTCCAGGCCACTGCCCAGCCGCCCGGACAGGTGGGCGCTTTCCATCGCCGCCGGATTCTCCAGGCTGCGATTGCGGCCGATAAACTCGACGCGGTCGCAGCTCACGGTCCGGTCAGTATCATCCACATCGAAGAAAGCGACGCGCTCGGGAAACTCCGTATTGTACGGGTTGCGCGCATAGATCGCGCCGCTGTAGGGATCGACTTCCGTCGTCACGTGCATGACCGATCGCGGTTGCAGGTCACCCAGCACCCATTCCACGTAGCCGGTTGCCGAAAGGCGGCGCGGCCGCCCAGACAGGTTGCGAACCTTGAGCACGGAAAACTTGACCGCGGCGTCGAGCGCTACATAGACCCACAGCTCGGATTGGATGCCCCCCTCGGTGTGCTCGAACACGCTGTAACCAAAGCCGTGCCGGCTGACATAGGGTGTCGCGCCACGCCTGGGCAGCGGCGTGGGCGACCAAAAC
>CBDTXT010000394.1:0-3284 GCA_965364465.1 uncultured Chromatiaceae bacterium | reverse complement strand
TTGGCCAGGTAGCGGGGCTCTGAGAGTAACCGAACTTACCAAGCAGCCCACTAGCCTTCGAGCATGCTGCGGACTTCGGCGATCTCCTCCGCGGGCCCTTCCATGTCCACGATGACCATCTCCGGGTCCATTCCGACCTTGGCGAAGGCCGGTATGTTGCCCCAGTCATCGGTGGCGTCCGAGGCGCCCTTGGCAAAAAGGTTCTGCAGCCGCGCGACCAGCACGATGTCTGCGTAGGTCGCCGCCGGGCCCGGGTCGTAGCGGCTGTCCTGGCAGGCGATGGGGATGTTCGCAAGCGAATCGGAGAAGTTCCAGTGGCGCAGGATGCGCGCGCCGAGTTCGGGCGCGAGTTCCTCGATCAGGCGGACGATCGTGGCTTCGTTCGCGTTGAAGCCGCAGTGTTCGTCGACCTTGGTCAGGATGGGCAGTGCGCCGATATTGTGAATCAGCCCGCCGAGCATGGCCTGCTCACGCTCGAGTTCCGGTACGTTGTGCGCGAGCACACGGCTGATCGCGGCGACCTGCAGGCTGTCGTCCCAGATCGAGCGAAACTGCCTGTCGAGTGCGTCGGAGGTCGCCTGGAAGATCTGCTTCATCGCGAGGCTGACCACCAGGCTACGTACCATCTTGAGCCCAAGCCGGGTCACCGCCTGTTGGATCGAGTCGATCTCGATCCGGCCGCGATACAGCGGGCTGTTAGCGACCTGCAGCAGTCGGGCGGACAGCGCGGCGTCGTTGGCGACCATGCGGGCAATCGTCGCGGCGTTCGCCTGCTCGCTTTCCACTTCGTCACGTACCTGCAGTGCGACCTCGGGCAGCGTGGGAAGCTGGATCTGGTTGCTCTCGATTTCTTCGCGGATCTCTTGCGCCAGGTCGTCGCTCTTCACGGCGTTCAGCATATCGGTTCCATTCGAGGGGTTGGCGATACCCTCTACTGCGGACCCGGGGCGCGAAACTTGAGAGGGAATCAGCCCTCCGGCGACGGGAACGCGTACGGCAGTTCGAGCAGTTCCAGCGCCGGTCCGCCGCCGTCATGCAGCCGCATGTCGCCGGCCTCGGCACTGCTGATCTGCACCACCGCCAGTGCCTCGAAGCCCCCCCCCGGCGCGGGCGCGGCATCGACGATGCGACCGGCGCCCTGGCCCGACTCGCTGCTCGCCGAATAGACCTCGGCACCTGGCAGCGGGCGCTCTGTGCCGCCGACACGGGCGCGGTACATGCGGCGCTTGAGCTTGCCAAGGTATTGCATTCGCGCCACGACCTCCTGCCCGGTGTAGCAGCCCTTTGTGAAGCTGACGCCGCCGACGATCTGCAAGTTGGCCATCTGCGGCACGAACGCCTCGACGGTATCCGCGTAGACATTCGGAATGCCTGCCCGGATGTCCATCAGGGCCCAGAAGTCGGGACCGGTCTGCTCGGCGCGGTCAACGGCCCGTGTCCACAATGGCGCGAGCGCGGATGGCGGCCCGACAACCTCGAAGCGGGGCCGGTCGCCCGGCAGCCGGATCACGGTCAGCTCCTCACGGGTCGTGCTCGCCGTTGCATCGGCGGGCACGAACGGCAGCAACTCCGCTGCGCAGTCGCCGCTGAGGCCGAAGCTCACCAGCTCGTCGCCGACCTCTTCGAACGTGACCTGCGAGCGCAACACGAACATGCGCAGGCGCTTGAGTATGGCCGGGACAAGGTCGACGGGCATCTGCAGATACAGCGCGTCATCGCGCTGAAAGATCCAGAAGCTGCCCAGCATCCGGCCCTTGGGGCTGCAATAGCTGCTGAGCTGCGCGACCTCCGGCGTGACGCGGTTGATGTCGTTGGTCAGCTGGCCCTGCAGGAAGGTACGCAGATCCGGGCCAGACGCCCGGATCAGGCCGAAGTGCGCCAGATCGGTGATGCTGCACTCGGGAAACGCGGGTTGCAGCGGCCGCTCGGGAGTGACGGTTTCCTGCCAGTTGTTCATGATACTTACGCTGCTCTGAGGTGTTTGATGCCGAATTGACGGCGCGATGGCGGTATCATAAACAATCTGTCCCGCCGAAAGATGTGCTTCGCTTAAGGATTTTTCGTGTCCCCAGTCTCCCTGCGCCCCGGCAGCCTCGTGCTGTACAAGATCCACCCGGCGATCGTCAGCAGTGTTGCGGACAAGATCGAGATCCAACTCGCCGGCGGCAAGTCCAAGCGCGTGCGCGACAAGGACGTGACCCTGCTCCATCCCGGGCCACTGAGCAGCCTCGGGGCGCTCGATGCCGGTAAGGGCGCGATCGACGAGGCCTGGGAGTTGCTCGAGGGTGAAGAGGTTGGCCTCGCCGACCTCGCGGAGATCCTCTACGGTGAGTATTCACCGGCCGCTGCCTGGGGTGCCTGGCAGACCCTGCAGGACGGCCTGTACTTCGACGGTCCGCCCGGACGGATCCGCAGGCGCAGCGCCGAGGCGGTTGCGGCGGAGCGCGAGGCACGCGAAGGCAAGGCGCGCGCCGAGCGCGAGTGGGCCGAGTTCCTGGAGCGTGTCGATGCCGCGCGGCTCGAGGACGAAGACCGCAAACGCATCGCGGAGGTCGAGCGGGTCGCGCTGGGGTCGTCCGAGCACAGCCGGATCCTGGCCAGTTTCGGGTTGCCCGAGACCCCTGAATCCGCGCACCGTTTCCTGATCCGGTGCGGCTACTGGGACGCGCATCAGAACCCCTGGCCCGCGCGTGCCGGGGCAAGACTCGAACTGCCGGAAATAGGCGTCCCCGAGCTGCCCGAGGAGCCGCGTCGCGATCTGACTCACTTGGCGTCCTGGGCGATCGACGACGCAGGCAATCAGGATCCGGACGACGCGATCAGTATTGACGGCGATCGGCTTTGGGTACATGTCGCCGACGTCGCCGCGCTGGTGCGTGCGGGCGGTCACATGGACCTCGCGGCCCGTGAGCGCGGTGCCAATCTGTACCTGCCCGAGCGCATCCACACGATGCTGCCGGCGCCGGTCACCCACCGACTGGGCCTGGGTCTCGCCGAGCAGTCGCCGGCCTTGTCGTTTGGTTTCGGCTTTGACGGCGACGCGGTCGTCGACATCGAGGTGGTGCCCTCCTGGGTGCGCGTGTCGCGTGCCAGCTACGAGGAAGTCGATGCGCGCATGCAGACTTCGCCGTTCCTCGATATCGCACGCCTGACCGATGCCTACCGCCGGCGCCGCCTGGCACGTGGTGCGGCGCGCATCGATCTGCCCGAGGTGTCGGTGCGGGTGGTCGACGGCAAAGTCGTGATCCGGCCGCTGCCCAAGCTGGCCAGCCGTGACATGGTCA
>CBDTXT010000393.1:0-3313 GCA_965364465.1 uncultured Chromatiaceae bacterium | reverse complement strand
GACGCCTTTGACGTCACCTGTCGCCAACTGCATCGTTTCCTGTCGGATACGTACGCGCCAGCTCACAAGTCCTGAAATCCACCCACAGATTCTGCTGACGACCCAAGTTTTTGAGCCTCAAAGCGGAGAGCGGTTTGTTGGTAGACTTCGCGGCGGGCATGGCGACTCCCTCAACGAGTGGCCGTGAACAGCGGGGTGTTGACGTTTATCAGGCGTCGCACCCCGCGCCGTTAGTGTAGGTACAAAAAGCATGTCTACCTACATCGATTAATTTCTCGGACTTACCTGCATTTTGCCGGATTGCGTTGGACACTAACGGACTAAAGCCTGATTCAATAACCAAATATCTACAACTATCTATTAGTTATGGAAAAAATAGAAAAAAAGGCAAAAAAATCAGGCGCCGACAACACTGAGCACACCCCGATGATGCGCCAGTACCTGCGCATCAAGGCCGAGCATTCTGAGCGGCTGGTCTTCTATCGCATGGGCGATTTCTACGAACTGTTCTACGACGACGCACGACGCGCGGCGCAGTTGCTTGACATCACCCTCACCCAGCGCGGCAAATCCGCCGGCCAGCCGATACCGATGGCCGGTGTGCCTTACCATGCCGCGGAGAGCTACCTGGCCAAGCTGGTCAGACTCGGCGAATCCGTGGCGATCTGCGAACAGGTCGGCGACCCGGCCAGCAGCAAGGGCCCGGTCGAGCGCCAGGTGGTGCGTGTGGTCACGCCCGGCACGGTCAGCGACGAGGCATTGCTGGACGAGCGCCGGGACAACCTGCTGGCGGCCCTGCTGCAGCGCAACGGCGCCTTCGGGCTCGCCTGGCTCGACCTGAGCGGTGGACGCTTCCTGGTCCAGCAACTCGACAGCGGCGAGGCGCTGGCGGGGGAACTCGAGCGGCTGCGCCCGGCCGAACTGCTGTTGCCCGAGGATCAGGCGATGCCCCCGCTGCCGAGCGGACAGGGGGGCGTCACCCGCCGACCACCCTGGCACTTCGATCACGACAGCGCAGAACGCCTGCTGAACCAGCAGCTGGGCACGCTGGACCTCAGCGGATTCGGCTGCGGCGACCTGCCGCTGGCGGTCGGTGCGGCCGGCGCCCTGCTCCAGTACGTGGCCGACACGCAGCGTAGCGCGTTGCCGCATATTGGCGAACTCAGGGTGGAAAACCACGATGAGGGCATCATCATCGATGCGGCGACCCGGCAGAACCTGGAGATCGCGGAGGCCGCATCCGGCCGGCGCGAGCACAGTCTGGCCGGCCTGCTCGACACCACAGCGACCGCGATGGGCGGACGACTGCTGCGGCGCTGGATCAATCGCCCGCTGCGTGACCAACAGGCGGTGCGCCGGCGTCACGCGGCGATTGCCGGCCTGATCGATGCGCACCGGGTAGAGGCACTGCAGGACGCGCTGCGTGGCATCGGCGACATCGAACGCATCCTGGCGCGTGTCGCCCTGAAGAGCGCCCGGCCGCGCGACCTCGCGGTGCTGCGCG
Organism: uncultured Chromatiaceae bacterium; assembly: GCA_965364465.1. Classification (GTDB taxonomy): domain Bacteria; phylum Pseudomonadota; class Gammaproteobacteria; order Chromatiales; family Chromatiaceae; genus Thiosocius. The sequence goes on along the minus strand of CBDTXT010000393.1, from coordinate 1,809 downwards.
ACAGCCTGGGCGTGCTGCCCAAGGTCCGGACCGTCGTAGAGGGACTCGACGACCCGATGCTGGCCTCACTCAGTGAGGCACTCGACGGACAGCAAGCGACCTGCGAACTGCTCGGTCGGGCGGTCGTGGAGAATCCGCCGGTGGTGCTGCGTGACGGCGGGGTCCTTGCCAGTGGTTTCGATGCCGAGCTCGACGAGCTGCGCGGACTGTCACAGAACGCCGACCAGTTCCTGGTCGACCTGGAGCAGCGGGAACGCGCGCGCACCGGGATCGACACACTGAAGGTCAGCTACAACCGGGTACACGGCTATTACATAGAAATCGGACGGAGCAAATCGGACCGGGCACCGGTCGACTACATTCGGCGGCAGACACTCAAGGGCGCCGAGCGCTTCGTCACGCCGGAGCTCAAGGCCTTCGAGGACAAGGTGTTGTCCGCGCGCGAGCGTGCACTGCAGCGCGAGAAGGCCCTCTACGATGAGCTGCTCGAGCGACTGCTCGCACCACTGCCCGCGCTGCAGCGGATCGCGGCGGCGCTCGCCCGACTCGACGTGCTGGGCTGTTTCGGCGAGCGCGCCCAACGCCTCGATCTGCGCCGCCCGGGCTTCCGTGAGGAACCGGGGCTCGAAATCGTCGGCGGACGCCACCCGGTCGTCGAACGGGTCAGCGAGGCATCGTTCGTCGCCAATGACCTGACGATGGACGAACGACGCAACATAATGATCATCACCGGCCCGAACATGGGCGGCAAATCGACCTTCATGCGTCAGTCTGCGCTGATCGTACTGATGGCCTACGCAGGCTGTTTCGTACCGGCCAGCCGCGCCGAACTGGGACCATTCGACCGTATCTTCTCGCGCATCGGCGCCTCGGACGACCTGGCCGGTGGCCGTTCGACCTTCATGGTGGAGATGCAGGAGACCGCAAACATCCTGCACAATGCGAGTGCGCGCTCGCTGGTGCTGATGGACGAGATCGGCCGCGGCACCAGCACCTTCGATGGCCTCTCGCTGGCCTGGGCCTGCGCGGTCGAGCTGGCCACACGCATACGTGCGTTCACGCTGTTCGCGACCCACTACTTCGAATTGACGACCCTGCCCGGGGAATACCCGGGTATCGTCAATGTGCACCTGGACGCGGTCGAGCACGGCGACGGCATCGTGTTCCTGCATGCGCTGCGCGAGGGCCCGGCCAACCAGAGCTATGGCCTGCAGGTAGCCGCGCTGGCCGGTGTGCCGCAGCGGGTGATCGGCCTCGCGCGCGGGCGTCTGCGGGAACTCGAGCAGGCGGCGCAGCAGCATGCACAGGCCGAGTCCAGTCAGCTCTCGCTGTTCCAGCAGACCCCGCCGGCCGACCCGGCCCCGGCGCAAGATCCGCTGCGTGAAAGGCTCGCCGCGCTGGACCCGGACCAGCTGACGCCGCGCCAGGCGCTCGAGGCCCTTTACGAGCTGCGTGCTTTGAACGATGCTGACGCGATCAGGAATGAAACCGAGAAGGGGGCTTGATGACCTACGTCGTCACCGAGAATTGCATCAAGTGCAAATACACAGACTGTGTCGAGGTCTGTCCGGTCGACTGCTTTCACGAGGGGCCGAACTTTCTGGCGATCGACCCGGACGAGTGCATCGACTGCGCGCTGTGCGAACCCGAGTGTCCGGCCGAGGCGATATTCGCCGAGGACGAGTTACCCAAGGGTCAGGAGGCGTTCATTGCGCTCAATGCCGAATTGTGCGCGAACTGGCCGGTGATCACCGAGTACAAGGCGCCCCCGGAAGACGCGGCCGAGTGGGATGGCAAACCGGACAAACT